>CAMWPE010000076.1 GCA_947176055.1 uncultured Desulfovibrio sp. | reverse complement strand
CCCTGTCTTTCATTAAACGTTTCTTGAACCTTAATCCCTTTATCGTAGCCTCTATCGCCGGGGGAGCCGGCGTCTTTTTCGGTCTGCTCACATGGTTTTTCGGACGTCGCTATATTTTAGGCCTTTTTTCTCTGGGAATTTTGCAAGCTTATCCGGCCGGCGACGGCACACTTTTCTGTTTCTGCCGCAAAAACCGCGCTCCGTCTCCCGGAGCTCCTTGCGTCGCGTATGACGAGGACGGAAGTTATTTAAGCGACGGAAACGCCGAAGAATGGCGCAAAGGCAAACTTTTTATCCGGATGGAGCGTCCCGTTGACGCTGAAGGCGCGATTCTTGTTCGCGCGTGGACGCCGGGTTCGCGAGATTGAGCTTTTTATTTATTTTTAATCCAAAGGAGCGAGTATGGACAATTATCTGGAATGGTCAAGAGCGTGGACGGGAAGATTGAGCGCCTCTCAAAAAAGCGCCCTAGCCGCGAGGGCGCCGGAGCTGGCGACCGAACTCGCCAAACAGATGGGCGCCGGGGAATTGCCTTTCCTGACCATGCCGTACAGGGCAAAACTGGAAAAGGATCTGCCGCCTGTCCTCGAACGCCTCAAAGGGGTTAAAAATATGCTGGTTCTGGGCATAGGCGGCTCGGCTCTCGGCGCGAGGGCTATGCAAAAGGCCTTCGCTCCCGGCCAGGATGGACCGGGTTATAACGGTCCCTGGCTGTGGATCGCCGATAATGTCTGCGCCCAGCAATTCGAAGGAATGCTTGGAAATCTGAATCCCGCGGACACTGTCGTGGTGTGCATAAGCAAATCCGGCGGCACCATCGAAACGCTCGCCCAGTATTTTCTGGTTCGCGCCTGGCTCGAAAAGTCCCTGGGCGAAGCCTGGCGGGAAAAAATGATCGTGGTCACAGACGCGAACAAAGGTTTCCTGAGACAAGAAGCTAACGCCGGACGATTAACCTCCCTGGAGGCTCCGGATTTTCTTGGCGGCCGGTATTCCGCGCTTTCCGCCGTCGGTCTTCTGCCAGCGGGATTCATCGGCATCGATTGGCGCGCTTTGCTTGACGGCGCCGCGGAAGTCGCCGCTCCTCTCGTGAAAGATCCTACGTCTATAAAAAGCCATCCCTCCTTCAACCTGGCCTGCTGGGCGAAAGCGCTTATGGATCAGAATTACAGCGAGCTCATTTTCTTCGTTTACGCGCCCCAATGGGCGACTTACGGACCCTGGTTCGCCCAGCTCTGGGCGGAAAGCCTGGGCAAATCCGGCAAAGGCAGCCTTCCGGTGCCGGCGACGGGCGTTACGGATCAACATTCCGTAAATCAAATGTTCCTGGATGGTCCCCGCAACAAGGGTTGTGTATTCCTGACTGGCGAACAACCTGAAACAGGCAGAAAATTCGGCGACGATTTGCCGGAGCAATGGGCGTGGTTGCGCGGAAAAGCTTTCGGCGCCCTGCTCGGAGCGGAGGCGCTTGGAACGCGTATGGCTCTTTGCCAGAGCGGCGTTCCCCTGGTCAATCTCCACGTAGGAAATTTAAAAGAGAAGGCCGCCGGCGCGACAATGATGTTGCTTGAAGCGGCTACGATCTTCACTGGCTGGCTCATGGGCATAAATCCGGTGGATCAGCCCGCCGTGGAGCTGGGCAAACGCCTCGCGAACAGTAAGCTGGGCGCCCAGGGCTATATCGAAGAGGCGAAGAATCTAAAAGCGTTCCTGGAAACTCCGGAAGAAAAGCAAGCGTTTTAATAACGCGATCTAAACGCCGCGAGTTTTATTGCCCGACTTTTTATCTCCAGTTAGCCTATAAATGCGAGGAGCCCCGGGCGCCTCGTAATGATGTATTGTATAGAGGATAAATAGCGGGTCGCGCGAGCTTCCCGACGCCGTAAATGCCCGCGCGACCCCGCGAACGCGATGTATGGATGAAAAAAAGGACGCTAAAGAACCGCTGACGCTAAATTACGCGCGCACCCTGTCCTGGCTCTCCCTCCTGTTTATTTTGCTGACCAGTCTCGGTCTCTCCTTTTTTATTGCCAGCTCTGTAAGACAAACCTTGCTAACGCGCCAGGAGGACTTCACACGACAGCTTGTGGAAAACCTGAACAGCCAGATTTACAGACGCTTCGCTCTGCCCACCATCCTGGCCGGCGGACAGATCGCGCTCCGTCAGGCGGCGCAATACGAGCATCTGGACAGGGTGGTCAAATCCGGCATCGAAGGTTTGCCTGTGGAAAGATTGCGTATTTTCGATTTTTCCCATCTCGTCGCATACTCCACAGACAAATCTGAACGCGGGAAAGCCGGGCAGGCGCCGGAGAAACTCTCGGAAGTGCTCGACGGCTCGACTGTAAAATCCGAAATTGTCTCCAGCATTCCTCCCTGGGAAGCGTGGTTTCATCTGCCTCTCGCTCCAGGCACCTTCATGTTGAGAGTCCTTTATCCCCTGCGCGGCGAGCCCCTGGCTCCCGGGGATCAACCTCCGGTCATGGGAGCGCTGGAGCTGACGCAGGATATTACCGACGATTACGAAAGAGTCATGGCTTTCCAGGGCATTATAGTCGTCATGTGCCTTTTGTCTTCAGTCATTCTTTTCGCCGTCCTCCTTATGTTAATTCATCGGGCCGAGCGCGTTCTAGCCGACAGGATTCAGAAAAATCTCAAACTTGAAAACGAGATTCACAGCAACGAAAAACTTGTAAGCATGGGACGGGTTGTGGCTAGCATCGCGCATGAAATCCGCAATCCCCTGGGCATAATCCGTTCCAGCGCCGAATTATTGCAAAAACGCGCGTCGGAGGACAAAGGCACAGCCAGAATTCTTGGCGCGATTTACGACGAATCCGTTCGCCTTTCGCAGACGGTGAACGACTTTCTCGATTACGCTCGACCCAGACAGCCAAAACAGGATATCGTAAATCTTCGCCAGGTCGCGAACAGCGTAACCGCCTTTCTCGAGGGCGAATTTTCCCGTTCGGGAATTACGCTGGCCAACAATATTCCCGAAGATCTCCTCGCGCGCGGCGACAAGGATTTGCTCTACAGGGCTTTTTACAATATCCTTGTCAATAGCCAGCAAGCCATGAAGGAGCCCGGAACGATCGAAATTGACGCTCGCCGCGAGAAAACCGGCGAGGGGGACGAGGAAATTGTCATCGAATTTACGGACACCGGTCCCGGCTTCGATCCCGCTTCAATAGACCATCTCCTCGATCCTTTTTTTACCACAAAGGACGGAGGCACGGGCCTGGGATTGCCTATAGTCCAATCGATCATTCAGGGCCACGGCGGAAGGATCAGCCTGGCCAACCGCTCGGGCGGAGGAGCGGCCACGCGGATCTCCATTCCCGCGGTCACCGGCTTTGAGGAGAAATAAATGGGCGAAAAAACGCATATTCTCGTCATCGACGACGAAAAGAATTATCTGCTCGTCTTGCAAACACTGTTGGAAGACGAAGGATACACTGTAACCGCGATGAATGATCCGGAAACGGCTCTCGCATTCCTGAATGAAAGCGAAGTCGATGTTGTCGTCACCGATATGAAAATGCCCAGGGTTTCAGGCCAGGATGTTCTGAAAAGAGTTAAAAAAGATTGGCCGCATATTCCTGTATTAATTATGACCGCCTTCGGTTCCATCGAGAGCGCTGTGGATCTGATGAAATACGGCGCTTTCGATTATATAACCAAACCCTTTTCCAACGACGAGCTTTTGCTTTCGATTCACAACGCGGCGGAGCTGGCGGCCGCGCACAGGCAATACCGGATTTTGCAAAAATCGATGGAAGATCAATACGCGAGACGCCGGATAGTTGGCGATAGCAAAGCCGCGCGGGATATTCAGATAATGGTGGAACGGGCGGCGCCCAGCCGTTCCTCCGTGCTGATCACCGGCGAACCAGGCGTGGGCAAGGAACTTGTCGCCAGGGCGATTCACTTTTCCGGACCCCGGAAAGACAAACCCTTCGTTTCGGTAAATTGCAAGGCCTTCAATCCCGGCGTTCTGGAGAACGAGCTTTTTGGCAGCGAAAAAGAATCTCCATCCGGCGGCGTGGCCATGCGGCGCGGGCGCGTTGAACAGGCTAACGAAGGCACTCTTTTCCTGGACGAAGCGGCCGATCTGTCTCCGGAGACGCAAGCTAAACTTTTGCGGGTTCTTCAGGACAAGAAATTTGAGCGAGTCGGCGGTTCGGAAGAACTGGACGCGGATATAAGGATAATCGCGGCCACAAATAAGGATCTGGCCGCGATGGTCGCCGAGGGAACCTTCCGCGACGATCTTTATTATAGGCTAAAAGTCGTGCAAATCCCCATTCCTCCGCTTCGGGAAAGACGCGAGGATATCCCCTTGCTTGTCGCTCACTTCATTGAAAAAATATTGTCCGAAAACGAATTGAAATCCAAAACTTTCGGCTCCGCCGCTCTTAACTATCTCTGCGGCTACGAATGGCCGGGCAATATCCGGCAGTTGGAAAACGTTGTCGAAAGCTGTATGGTGCTCGCGCCGGGGGATGTCATCGACGCCGACGATCTGCCTCCAGAAATCCGCGACGAAGATTCCCAGTTTAAAAGCGCCGTTGATCTGTTGCCGGTGCGACTGGATCTCGCCGACACGCTGGAAAAGATAGAAGCGGCGGTGATTCGCAGGGCGCTCGTGCGCGCCGATCTCGTTCAGGTAAAAGCTGCCGAATATCTCGGCATCTCCAAAAGTCTGTTGCAGTATAAACTGAAAAAATACGGCATCACGGGCCATTGAGCGCGTCTTTCCTCCCGGAATGCCGAATATAAAAGACAAACTGGAGCAAACATATGGATACGGAAAAAAGCGGCAAAGATTTTATCCGCGCCAATATAGACGAAGACAACGCTTCCGGACGTTTCGACGGCGCGGTGCATACCCGCTTTCCTCCGGAACCCAACGGCTTCTTGCACCTTGGGCACGCCAAATCCATTGTTCTTAATTTTGGCGTGGCCAAAGAATACGGAGGCCTCTGCAATCTGCGCTTTGACGACACAAATCCGGAAAAAGAAGACTCGTCCTACGTCGATGCCATACGCGAGGATGTGAAGTGGCTTGGGGGCAAATGGGACGACCGGGAATATTACGCTTCGGATTATTTCGATAAATTATACGAATACGCCGAAGAACTCATCCGCCGCGGAAAAGCTTACGTGGATGATCTCTCCGCCGACGAAATCCGCGAATATAGGGGAACGCTGACCGAGCCTGGCAGAAACAGCCCCTGGCGGGATAGAAGCGTCGAGGAGAACCTGGATTTATTCAGAAGAATGAAGGCCGGCGAATTTCCAGACGGCTCCCGGGTTCTGCGCGCGAAAATTGATATGGCTTCGCCCAATCTGGTCATGCGCGATCCAACTCTCTATCGAATCAGGAATGCGAAACATCACCGAACCGGGGAACAATGGCATATTTATCCCATGTACGATTACGCGCATTGCCTTTCCGATTCTATAGAGGGAATTACACACTCTCTCTGCACTCTGGAGTTTGTCAATAACCGCGAGCTCTACGACTGGATTCTGGACGCGCTTGGCGTTTATCATCCGCGTCAAATCGAATTCGCTCGCCTGAATCTCGCGCATACCATCCTCTCCAAACGAAAACTGATCCAGCTTGTGCGCGAGGGTCATGTGAAGGGCTGGGATGATCCCCGTATGCCGACTTTAAGCGGCTTGCGTCGTCGCGGAGCGCCTCCGGAAGCTATTCGCGAGTTCGTAAACAGGGTGGGCGTAGCCCGCGCCGACTCCACTGTCGATTACGGCATGCTCGAATATTGTATACGCGAAAAGCTGAATGAAACTTCGCCCCGGGCTATGGCGGTTCTCGATCCTGTGCGCGTGGTAATCGAAAATTATCCGGAGGACAAGATCGAGGAATTCGATATGCCTTACCATCCGGAGAAGCCGGAGTTTGGCTCCCGAATAGTCCCCTTCGCCCGGGAGCTCTATATTGAACGGGACGATTTCAGACTGAATCCGCCTCCAAAATTTCACCGCCTCTCGCCAGGATCGGAAGTCCGATTGCGCTACGCCTATATTATAAAATGCCGCGATGTCGTCCTGGATGACGACGGAAACGTCGTCGAAATAAGATGCGAATATGATCCGGATAGTCGCGGCGGCAAGACTTCCGACGGACGCAAAGTGAAGGGAACAATTCACTGGACGGCCGCCAAAACAGCCAAAAAAGCGGAAGTCCGTCTTTACGACAAACTTTTTCTAACAGCCGATCCAAACGATGTCCCGGAGGGCCAGGATTTTACCGCGAATCTCAACCCGCGTTCGCTGGAAACGCGCGAGGCGTGGATTGAGCCGGCTCTGGCCAAGGCCAAGCCCGGGGACGTGTTTCAGTTCGAAAGGCTCGGCTATTTTCGCGCGGACGAAGACAGCGCCGAAAACAAACCTGTTTTCAACCGCGCGGTAACGCTTCGCGATACCTGGGCAAAGCTCGAATCGGCGAATCGAGATAGAAAAGCGGGTTAATCCGAGGAGTTCAAGTGCTCGTAACAATACTGGCTATAATAATTGTCCTTGGCGGACTTATCTTCTTCCATGAACTGGGCCACTTTCTTGTCGCCCGCGCTCTCGGCATGGGCGTTTCTACCTTTTCCCTTGGTTTTGGGCCGAAATTGCTGAAACGCAAATTCGGGAAAACCGAATACGCGCTTTCTCTCGTGCCTCTAGGCGGCTACGTCGCTTTGGTCGGCGAAAGCGATCCCGCCGATATTCCCGCCGAATTTACAGCCGGGGAAAGTTTCGCGCTCCGCCCGGCGTGGCAAAGATTGCTGGTTATCGCCGCCGGACCCGTAGCCAATATCCTCCTTGCCTGGTTTTTATGCTGGTTCCTCGTCTGGCAATGGGGCATTCCTGTTCTGCAACCCGTTATCGGCGGCGTGCAAACGGACAGTCCCGCTTTCCACGCGGGCCTGGAGGAGGGGGACCGCATTCTTTCCATAGACGGTAAACCAGTGGAGAGCTGGGATCAAATGTCCGCCGCGATCAATGCCAGCGACGGCGCTCCCATGAGGGTTGAGGTCGCGCGAACCTCGAAGGATTCCAACCGCGAAACTGTTCTTCCCCTGATTATCAAAGCCGAAAAATCCGTCCGGAAAACCATTTTCGGAGAAGACGAGACAGCGTGGCTAATCGGCGTCCGCGCGGGAAAGACCGTCGCTACTCAACCTCAAAACTTTCTGGACGCCTCTATCGTCGGCGCGAAGGAAACCTGGCATATGGTCTCCATCACATGGCAGGGATTCGTCAAGCTCGCCCAGCGCGTAGTGCCGCTGGATCAGGTAGGCGGTCCGATAATGATCGCGCAGATGGTCGGCGAACAAGCTAGACAAGGTTTGCCCGGCTTGCTCGCCCTGACCGCGCTCATCAGCGTAAATCTCGGAGTGCTCAATCTCCTGCCAATCCCTGTCCTCGACGGCGGCCAAATCATGTTTTGCCTGTATGAAATGATTTTTCGACGCCCGTTGCCAGTCAAAGCGCAGGATTACGCTACCCGCGTAGGCCTGTTTTTGCTGATCGCGCTTATGGTTCTCGCGACCTTTAACGATGTCTGGCGATTAATTAAATAAAACCCGAAATAAATATGACTGTCTATGGCACAGGCCCCGAACTGATCCTCAACGCCTGCGAAGGCGTTCTTCAGATCGGCCTGACAAACGATGAAATACCGCTTTGCTTCGAGGAATGGCGCGCTCCGGGACGCGCTACGGAAATTCTCGCGCCCGCGCTCAAAGAAATATGCGAACGAACGGGCATAAAACCCCGGGATTTTCGGCGAATCGCCTGCGTAGCGGGACCGGGTTCCTTCACGGGTATCCGCCTTATCCTGACAACCGCCGCCGCCCTCCGGCGAACAAGCGCGGCTCAACTGGCGGGACTTAACTATCTTCAAGCTCTGGCTACTACCGCTTCCATCTGGCGCGGTTTGCTATATCCCGCTCGAATACGCGTTATAACCCGCGCCAGGCGCGATCTGGTCTGTTATCAGGAATACATAGCTTACGGACCGCAAATTCCCGCCCAGTCCGCGGGCGAAATTATGTTGCTGAGCCCCGCCGCCGCCCGCGCTAAATTCCTCTCCGACCCCTGTTTTGTCTGCGGCTCCGGCCTCTCGTTTTTCCCCCCCGCGCCGGATGAAGATTTCGGCGAAGCCATCCTTATGCGCGAGCTGAACAGACCAGGCTTTGACAGTCTCCGCTTGCTGGCCCGGCATGGCGACTATTTCTCCAGGGATATAGAACCGCTGTATATCCGGCCATGCGACGCCGCGGAAAATGTCGCCTCTTTGGCCGAAAAAAGAGGCGGGGACGGAGAAGATGCCCGGGCGAAACTGGAAGCCTGCTTAAACCGCGATCCCCTTGATCCTGCCAGTCTGATCTAAAATCGCGATGAATCGACGCGATCCTGAATCAATCCGCCAGCGGATAAGTTTCTATAGCTTTATGAATGGCTCCCGCCGGGGCGAGAATACTTTCAAATAAGCGGAACTCGCGAGTTTTCCATGTCAGACTCATTTTGATGTTTTCAGCGCGCACCAGCGCTTCCCGGGTCGGCGGCCGCTTCGTCCTGCATAAAGTAATATGGGGCCTGTATTCGCGTTTTTCCGGTATATAACCTGTCGTAGCTAAAGCGATATCGACGGCTCTTTTCAACGCCGTTAATTCGGGATTGGGCTTTAATCCGGCCCACAAAATCCCGCGCGGAAAAAATCCAAGGCCCGTAACTCCCAGCTCAAAAGCGCGCTCGCGAACCCGCCGCAACGCGTCCGCGCGCCGCTCCGGCTCCGGAACGTCGCCGATAAAAGTCAATGTAAGATGCAAGTCGCCGGAAAATTTTAATTCCGGGAATGCGGCGTTTAACTTTAAAAGCCCGGCCCTGATATGATCCGGCAATGGCAAAGCGACGAAAAGACGCGGATTGCGGCGTCCGGCGCGCCCTGGCTCGCTAGTCATTCGCTAATTGAATGGTATGGTTTCTAAAAAATGAATCGCGCTGTAAGAATGCGCGGACTCAAATCACCTTATTAAGATAATATTCCAGGATGCCTTCCGCCCCGGCCGATTTCAAACCCGGAATGAGATCGCGCACGAGTTCTTTGTCGACCACTGTCTCGAGAGACACCCAGCGCGGATCGCGGAGGGGCGAGATCGTAGGCGAGTTTAAAGCCGGCAACATCTCCAGAATCTGATCCAGCCTGTCAGCCGGCGCGTTCATTTTCAGGGCGACCAGTCTTTCCGCCCGCAATGCTCCTTCTAGCAAAAGAGCTATCTGATCCAGTTTGGCTTTCTTTTTCGCGTTTTTAAGAGCCGACGGATTGGCGACCAGAACCGGAAAGGAGGTCATTACCTCGTCTATTATTTTAAGCCCGTGGGCTACCATCGTGGCCCCGGTCTCTGTAACCTCAACTATGGCGTCGGCCAGCCCTTCGACAACTTTCGCCTCCGTCGCTCCATAGGAATAGATTATGTCGACGGGGATATCCTGTTCCGCGAAAAAAGAAGACGCGAGTCCCTTGACCTCCGTGGCGATTCTTTTGCCTGCGAGATCCCGCGCCGAAGAATAGGGCGCGTCGCCGGCGACGGCCAGAACCCAGCGACAGGGCCGATTGGAATTTTTGGAGTATACCAGATCAGCGATCCTTACCACCTTGTCCAGGGTAGAACTCTCCCTCAACCAGTCCAGACCGGCGATTCCGGCGTCCAGAATGCCTCTCGCCACAAAATCGCCCATTTCCTGCGAGCGACATAAGGACACGGATATCGCCGGATCATTGATCTCAGGAAAATAGTTGCGGGAATGAAGCCGGATAGTCCAGCCTGCCTTGCCGAATAATTCCAGAGTGGCGTTTTCAAGAGAACCTTTGGGCAGGCCAAGTTTCAATTTATCGCCGTTAGCCATGTCGCGCGTCCGTTTTTAAGGCTTTGTATAAACTTTTTCCGGATCAAAAATAACCGGCGAGCATTCGTCGATTTCCCCGTTTCGCCATTCCCTGAAAAAACAGCTAGCCCGTCCCGTATGACAGGCCGCTCCCCCTTTCTGCTCCACAAGGATCAGGATAGCGTCGCTGTCGCAATCCAGTCT
>CAMWPE010000075.1 GCA_947176055.1 uncultured Desulfovibrio sp. | reverse complement strand
CCTACGCCTGTTTCGCCCATATGACCCAGAATGGGGGAGGGAGTCCGGTTGCCGCCCATGGCGCCGTCCACAAGACTGATTGTTATGGGCGGGGAATCCAGCTTTAACGGAGCCCCGGAAGGCCAGAACCAGATGGCCAGAAACACTGCGGTATGAAGACACAGGGAAAGAATATAAGCCGCGACGCGCATTTATTCCTTCTTCTCGTCCCCGTTTTGCTGACTGGGCAGGCGCGGATCGCCGGGCTCGGCCAAAACCCCGAGATTTTCTATCCCGCAAGCCTTGATCTCGCCCATCACCTCGACAACTATTCCGTAGGGCACTTCCTTGTCCGCCTGCAAAAACAGGCTGCGGTTCTTCTCTTTCACCAGCTTTTGCAAATATCCCGCGAGCTCTGGCAGGGAATTGACGGCGTATTCGTCCAGATAAATCGCGCCGTCGCGCCGGATAGTCAGCACCAGGTTTTCGTTTTCGGTCGGCAGGACTTCGACCTGCCTGGTTTGCGGCAGATCCACCTCGAGCCCCTCGTTCATCATCGGCGTGGCTACCATGAAGATAATGAGCAAAACCAGCATGACGTCCACGAAGGGCGTAACGTTAATTTCCGCCACAAATTTATTGTTCATAAAACGCGTCCGCTATTGTCGGAAATGTGTCGCTTATTTATATAACTTCCGGGCGCGTCCGCTATAGCTCTGTGGCGCCGGTTCTTTGCGCCGGCCGGTGCGCGTTTAATTCGCGTTGGACGCGATTTAGAAAAAAGCCGGTAAAATTTACCATGAGGGTGTCGACCTGGGAAAGGATGCCCAGAAACAAATTGTAACCCACGGTGGCGGGGATTGCCACGGCCAGACCGATGGCCGTGGCCACGAGAGCTTCGGATATGCCCGGCGCCACCGTCGCCAGCGAAGCGGATTTGGATAGACCTATGGAATGAAACGAATTCATGATGCCCCAGACAGTGCCGAAAAGACCGATGAATGGCGCCGTGTTCGCGGTTGTCGCAAGAAAGGACAGGGAACTTTGCAACCGGGCCAGCTCGCTGGCCGCTCCCTGCCGCAAAGCCCTGCGGACATTGTCCACGACCACTTCGGGAGCGTTGCCCAGCTCGCGGGAACGATTAAATTCCAGCACCCCCTGATGAGCGATATAATAGAGCGGCGAAGCGGGATCGGCCCCCAACGACTGCACGGCGTCGCGCAAATTCGCGGCCTTGTCAAAACGGTCGATACCGCCCTCCGCCTTCTTGCGAGCCGAGGAGAGGGAAAAATATTTCTGAAACATCAATCCCCAGCTGGCGATGGACATCAGCACCAGAAGTCCCAGGACTATCTGCGCCACCAGACTGGCGTTTTTAACCATGGTGATAATATTGAATTCCATCCATATCTCCAGCGACGGCTTAATCTGTCCGGATTTTTGTATCCGGAAAGAATGGACAACAATCGCGATTTTTTCAAGACTTTTTTTATAAACAGCGTCGTTGTCCGCGACTCCCCCGCGCGGAGTTTAATGTCCTCGCGGTCTCGTTGAATTGGCGAATAAATTTGATAATCCGGTCTCTTGCAAAGATCGGCGACCTTGATTATCCTGTCGCAATGCGCGAACCGGCCTTGTCCTTTCTCTCTTTGAGCCTTTTTCTCGCCTTCGTCCTTTGTCCGCTTTTTTTCGCCCCTCCAGCGTTGGCGAAAGAGAATTCCTCTTCGCCCATTTACAAGGGCGGGAGAACGCTGACGGATCATCGCTCGCGGCCAGCTCCCCCGCATCCTGTAAATATGCTGGAAGCCGTGGAAAGAGCCCTCAAACATAATCCCTCCCTGGGAAGTTCGGAAGCTAAAAGCCGGTCTTCGGAAGAAACCCGCAAATCGCGCCGCGGAGCTTTCGGCCCCAGGCTGGGCATGAGCTATTCGGCGGTAAAGCAGGAGGCAAAAACCTCCCCGACTTCCTCCCGGCCGCCCGAGCTGGGAACCTACGCCTGGACAGCGGAAGCTACGCAACCTGTTTTCCAGGGGTTGCGCCTGCTCGCGAATTATCAGCGGGCCGCGCTCCAGGCCGACAGCGACAAGGCGGCCCTGCGCCAGGCCGAACTGGCCATGACCGGAAATGTTCAGGCCGAATTTCTCAACTGCCTGCGCTATGAAGAAAACGTGGCCAGCGAAAGGGACGCTCTGGCGCGCTTGCGGGATCAGCTCCGGATTACACGCGCTTTTTACGAAGTTGGTTTGAGGCCGCGCCTGGACGTGTTGCAAGCTGAAGTGGACGTAAGCCAGGCGGAAACGACCCTCATCGAGGCCGAAAACCTCCGGGCCAACGCGCTGGCCCGGCTGAACACCCTGTTAGGCTACCCAGCCAATATGAGCGTCGCCTACACTGGCAAGCTCGCTCATGTTCCATTTAAACTTACCCTGGAAGAATGCCTCAATCGCGCCTACGCGAACAGGCCGGATCTCTATATCGCCGCCAAGGCCGTGGAAATCGCGAAAAAGGACCGGATGGCGGTTCAGAGCGATTATTATCCGCAGATCGAGGCTTACTACAGCGTAACGCAAAGAGGGAACACCCCCGATTTGCAGGAGCGGGGCGACAGGGGCTCGCGCTCGCAAACATGGGAAATAGGGGGCCGGGCTACCTGGAACGTTTTTCAATGGGGAACGACATTCTTCGATGACCGCGCGGCGGAGCAAGTCGTCAAACAAATGAAATTCGAGGAAGAAGATCTCAAGCTGAACGCGGGTTACGACGTAAAATCGCGCTTCCTTGCCGTTCGCGAGGCCGAAAAACGCATCGCCGTCGCCGAAAAGGCCGTCGCCCAGGCTACCGAATCCTACGAGGCGGCTCTCGCCCGCTATCAGGAGCAGGTCGGCACCAACTTCGACGTGCTGAACGCCTCCTCCAATCTCCTGCGCGCCCAGGCCTCCCTGACTTCCGCAAGGGCGGACTACCTCACGGCCCTGGCCCAGCTTTATGTGGCCATGGGCGAATATCATCCGGATCTGCTCCGGCCATAGAGAGTCCAAATCAGCCACAACCCGCAAGCTCCGGTAAAAATCAAATATATGACAGACCAGGAAAACGGCTCGACGACAACACAAGCCCTGAAAATAACCCCGCTCGGAGGTCTGGGCGAAATTGGCCTTAATTGCCAGCTCTGGGAATACGACGACCAGATCGCCATGATTGATTGCGGCCTGATGTTTCCGGACGATTCGCACCTTGGCGTGGACGTGCTTATCCCCCATTTTGGCGCCATGCGCGCAATCAAGGACAAACTCCGCGGCATTGTGCTCACTCACGGACACGAGGATCACATCGGCGCCCTGCCCTGGATCCTCCCGGAGCTGAAGGGAACGAAAATTTACGGCTCCAGATTCACCCTGGCCCTTGTCCGCAAGAAACTGGAGGAATTCGGCCTCGAAAAACAGGCGGAGTTAATCGCCGTAAAGGCGGGCGACGCCGTAAGTCTGGGCGGGATGACTTTTCATTTTTTCCCGGTCTGCCATTCCATACCGCACGGTTTTGGCCTGGGAGTCGAAACTCCGGTAGGAAAGGTTATCCACAGCGGCGATTTTAAAATCGATCCGGCCCCACTCGACGGTCCTGGAACGAACATGGACGACTTTCGCCAGTTTGCCGGCGATAAGGGCGTCCGGTTGCTCTTGTCCGACTCGACCAACGTCATGCGCGAAGGATTTTCCCTCACCGAGCGCGAAGTGCGCGACTCCCTTGACAAAATTTTCGCGGCCGCGCCGGGCAGGATTATCGTCACCCTCTTCTCCAGCCATATCCAGCGGATTCAGGAGGTCTGCGATCTTTCCGCGAAATACGGACGGAGCGTCATAATTAGCGGCAAGTCCCTGGCCAGCAATATTGATATAGCCTCGAGCCTGGGTGATCTCGCTTTGCCTCCGGATTTTCACAACGCTTTTTACGGCGTGCCGGATCTGCCGGACGATAAAATAACGATCATCGTAACCGGAGCTCAAGGCGAGCCTCTGTCGGCGCTTTCGCGCATGGCCAGGGGCGATCACAAACAGCTTTCCATCCAGGCCGGGGACACCGTCGTCATGAGCTCCCGCGTAATCCCCGGCAACGCGCGGCCCATTTCGAAAATGATTAACGATATGTTTAAACTGGGAGCGGAAGTCCATTACGAGCAATCGCGGGCCGTCCACGCCTCCGGTCACGCCCACAGGGAGGAACTTAGGGAAATGATCATGGCCGCGAGGCCGGAATACTTCCTGCCCATTCACGGCGAATATCAGCATCTGGTCATGCACGCGCGCCTGGCCGAGGAATGCGGCGTGGAAAAAGGACGCGCCATGGTTCTGGAAAACGGCCAGCCATTGACCCTTGATCGCGACGGCGGCGGAATCGGACCCTCCGTCCCGGTAAACTATACACTGGTCGACGGCAAGGGCGTGGGCGACGTGGGCGCCTCCGTCCTGAAGGAGAGGCGAATCCTAGGGGAGGAAGGCGTGGTCATCGTCGACGTTATCCTCGATGAAAACGACGGCAGTATAATTAAAGGCCCTGAAATCACCTCCCGCGGCTTCGTTTACGAACAGCAATTGAGTTATTTGCTCGAAGACGCCAAATGCTTGGTAATCGAGCAGATAGAACTGAATCCCCACCCCGCGAGATTAAGGGAAAATATCAAACACACCCTGCGCCGTTTTTTCCGGGACGTGCTGGAGCGGGATCCATTAATAGTGCCCGTAGTCGCCGCCGTATAGCAGGAACGTCGGAGATATCTCAAGATCATGCCAGGCGCGGGTCGGTTCGGCGGACGGGACGCGCCCTATCGCGCGACGGCCATTATACTTCTTCTTTATTTCGCCACCTGCGTCCTGTCCCTCGCGCCAGTCTCCCGCGAACTTCCCGAGCGTCCGGCGCAGGCTTACGCGCCCGGTTATTTCGCCGATCAGCCCCGCGTGGGCATGGCCAGAATTATCCCCATCTCCGGCGGCGCGCTAAAAAGTCCGGCCGTAAGCGAAAAGCCGGATCGCCAGTGACTCAAAATCTTCATGCCTATTGACCGTTTTTGATCGAGGGCGTAAACTGTCCGGAAAATGGCGATGCTTGCGATTTTTGGGGCAAGTCCAGGCGAAAAGGAGCCTTTATCGCCGCTCATAAATTTTGCCAGGAGGCGAATATGCGAATTGCCGTTGGTCTGGGCAGGGAGGACGGAGAAGAACGCCTGGAACGTCAGGGGATCAGCCGTCGCGATTTCCTCAAATTTTGCGGCGCTGTGGCCGTAGCCATGGGTATGGGACCGGCCTTCGCCGAAAACGTCGCGGCGGCCCTGACTCGACGCCGTCCCAACGTGGTCTATCTGCACACCGCCGAATGCACGGGTTGTTCCGAAGCCCTGATGCGCATGTACAAGCCATATATTGACGGTCTCATTCTCGATACCATCTCCCTGGACTATCAAGAGACAATCATGGCAGCGGCCGGCCAGGCCGCCGAAGAGGCGCTCGAAGAGGCCGTCAACTCGCCCGACGGCTTCATCTGCATGGTCGAAGGCGCCATTCCCATGGCCGACGACGGCAAATACGGCTATATCGGCGGCAAGACCATGTACGATATCTGCAAGCATATCCTGCCCAAGGCAAAATTGAACATAGCCGTGGGCACCTGCGCCTGTTACGGCGGCATTCAGGCCGCCGCTCCCAATCCCACCGGCGCCAAGGGCATAAACGAAGCCTACGCCGATCTGGGTATCAAGGCCATAAATATCGCCGGTTGCCCGCCCAATCCCATCAATATGGTCGGAGCTCTGGTCGCTTACCTGGACAACGTGCCCATAGACCTGGACGAACTGGGTCGGCCGCTCATGTTTTACGGAGCGACCGTGCATGATTTCTGCGAAAGACGCCCGCATTTCGAGGCCGGAGAATTCGCTCCTTCCTTCAATTCCGAGGAAGCGCGCAAGGGTTGGTGTCTTTACGACGTGGGCTGCAAGGGACCGGTCACCTATAACAACTGTCCCCGGGTCCTGTTCAACGAGACGAACTGGCCCGTAGGCGCCGGAAGCCCCTGCATTGGCTGTTCCGAGCCTCGCTTCTGGGACGTAATGACGCCATTCTTCAAGAATAACTAGGGGGGAATAATGAGTCAGGCAAACACTGCCCCGAGGAGCGATTACAGCGGCCCGGTCGTGGTCGATCCGCTAACCCGCATAGAGGGCCATCTGCGCGTGGAGGCGGAAGTCGAGAATGGCAAGATAAAAAGAGCCAAATGCATGGGCACGCTTTTTCGCGGCCTGGAAATTATCCTCCAGGGACGCCATCCCTTCGACGCGCCGCACTTTACCCAGCGCGTTTGCGGCGTATGCACCTATTCCCACGCCCTGTGCTCGACCCGCGCCGTTGAAGACGCCATAAACAAACCCATTCCTCCCAACGCCACCTATATCCGCAATCTCGTCCTGGCAATGCTCTTCCTGCACGATCATCTCGTGCATTTCTACGCCCTGCACGCCCTCGACTTCGTGGACGTGGTCAACGCCCTGCAAGGCGATCCTGTCAAAGCCGCGCAAATTGCCAACAGCATTTCCCAGCGCGACGTAAAACCCGAAACTTACCGTCAGGTTCAGGCCAAGTTGAAAGCCTTTGTGGATTCCGGTCAACTGGGTCCCTTTACCAACGCCTACTTCCTGGGCAGTCATCCGGCCTATCATTTAAGTCCGGAACTTAACCTCATTGGCACGGCGGACTATCTGGAAGCCCTGCGCCTGCAGGTAAAAATCGCCCGCGCCATGGCCGTATTCGGCGCGAAAAATCCGCATACCCAATTCCTGATTCCGGGCGGCGTGACCAGTTACGACAGCCTGACTCCCCAAAGGATTCGCGAATTCACGGAGCTTTACCGCGACGCGCTGGCTTTCGTCGAAAATTACTATATCCCGGATCTGCTGGCCATCGCCGCAAATTACAAAGAGTGCGCCACTTACGGCGGCACCCGCAATTTCATGGCCTTTGGCGAATTTCCCGATCCAGGCGGGGAGCGGGACATCGAAAAGCGCTGGCTCAAATCCGGTATGATCTTCGACCGTGATCTGGGCAATGTACGCGCTTTTGACAAGGACAAGATCGCGGAGGGAGTCAGCCATAGCTGGTACGAAGGCGATCGGCCCCTGCATCCCTACGAAGGTCAGACCATTCCCAAATTCACCAGCATGGAAGACAGCGAAAAATATTCCTGGCTAAAGGCGCCGCGCTACGACGGTATCGCCGTCGAAACCGGCCCCCTTGCCCAGATTCTCGTCTCCTACGCGCAGAACCAGCCGGAAGTAAAACCGCTCGTCGATAATGTTTTAAAATCCCTGCAACTGGAGCCATCCGCCCTCTTTTCCACTCTGGGTCGCACCGCCGCCCGCGGTCTGGAAGCGCTGGTTATCGGTCGCCAAATCGAGACCTGGATCAAGCAGTACGAAAACAATATCGCCTCGGACAAACAGATCGTGGAAAATTACGAGGCTCCCAAAAGCGCCAAAGGCGTTGGTCTGCTCACCGCTCCCCGCGGCGGTCTCTCGCACTGGATGGTCACCGACGACGACGCCCGGATCAAGAACTTCCAGCTCGTGGTTCCCAGCACCTGGAATTTAAGTCCCCGCGACGAAAAGGATATCCCCAGCGCCTGCGAAGAGGCTCTTGTGGGAACGCCGGTAGCCGATCCCGCGCGACCGGTGGAGATCCTGCGCACTGTCCACTCTTTCGATCCCTGCATAGCCTGCGCCGTGCACGTCATCGACGGCCAGACTAATCAGGTGCATAAATTCAAAATCGTGTAATCGATCGCGAAAGCGATCAGGCAATATCAACGATGGCGGGCTCCGGCCCGCCTTTCTTTTAGCCATGAACAAAAAAATCCTGATCCTGGGCGTAGGGAATGTCCTGCTGGGCGACGAAGGTTTCGGCGTCCACGCCATGCGCTATCTGGCGGAAAATTATAATTGGCCGGAGAATGTCCGTCTCATCGACGGAGCGACTCTCGGACTCATGCTTATGGGCGAGCTTATGGAATGCGATCTGGCAGTTATTCTGGATATCGCGACGGCAGACAACGCGCCTGGAACTTTTTACGAAGGCGATCCGGATAGTCTTGGTTCGTCTCTCTCCCTGCCGCCATCGATGCATCAGACGGGAATTAAAGACGTATTAATCAGTTGCGATCTCGCCGGTCATTCTCCGGAAGTTCTTCTTTTCTGTATGGAGCCTTACAATTATCATATTATCCGGCCGCGGCTGACGGAGGAAGCGGAAAAACGCCTGCCCGCTTTTTGCGATATGGTCGTTTCTAGCCTGCGCGAAATAGGGGTTGTCGCGGAGGCGAAATTCTGAAACTTTTTCCCATTTGTTGCGATGGGAGAGATAGCTATGTCTAAAAACGCCGGCCTGCATGCCGCCTCCAGAAACAGGAAGGACGAATTTTACACGCGACTTCCGGATATCGAGAAGGAACTGCGGCATTACGCCGGGCATTTTGTCGACAAAATCGTCTTCTGCAATTGCGACGATCCCTTCGAGTCCAATTTCTTTAAATATTTTGTACTGAATTTTAATAAACTTGGTCTGAAAAAGCTGATCGCCGCTGGAAAAGAATCGGTAAAAAGAAACGGCTGCAAGCCTTGCGTCGCCGAAGTAACGACGGTTCGCGATATCGAGGAGTACGATCGCGTCGATATGGAGGATATAGCCGGACTTTTCAAAAACGGCGAAAATTCCCTGCAAGAGCTTTCCGGCGACGGCGATTTCCGCTCCCCCGAATCAATCGGATATTTAAAACAGGCCGATATCGTCGCGACCAATCCGCCCTTCTCCCTATTCCGCGAGTACGTCGGCCAGCTTATGGAATACGGGAAGAAGTTCGTTATTATAGGTCATCAGAATGCGATTACCTACAAAGAAGTTTTCCCGCTTATAAAAGATAACAAGGTCTGGCTGGGCATGGGCTTTACCGGCAACGCGGGTTTCTTTCAAAGTCCCTACGAAGACGTAGCGAAATCATCCCGGCATAAAGAAGGACTTATCAGAGTGAGCGGCGTAACCTGGTTCACAAATCTGGATTTGAAAAAGCGGCATGAGCCGTTGTTGCTTACAAAAACTCATTCCCCCTCCCAATATCCGCGCTACGACAATCGCGACGCCATAGACGTGGGCAGAACCGCCGACATTCCCCGCGATTACGCCGGCGAGATGGGCGTGCCGATAACTTTTCTGAATAAATACTGTCCGGAGCAATTCGAGATCGTAAAATTCCGCAAGGGCGACGACGACAAGGATCTGGCTATAAACGGCAAGACGCCCTATTTCAGGATACTGATCCGCGAACGGCGCGCAAGACGCGAAAGCTAAAAAACTCGCGCGCTTTTATCCCGCCAAATTAAGCCGCCGCTAATTTTACAGGGGCGAAATCAGGAATTTTACATTTAAAGCTGTTAAAATTTTTGTTAATGTTCCATACCCAGGGTTCGCTCTTGGCATAAGCGCTTTATAGATAATTCCCCTATACAGACCGGTTTTTTCCGCCAATGCTGTTATCCCATTGGCGCGAGTTACGTCGGACAGGGCGGAAATAAAAAAGTTCGGGATTTGGATCATTGACGGCGTGGGTAAGGTACGCCGCGATAGTTTCCTCATTGTCCAGAAATCGCGCCGCGCAAAATCGCGGCAACGGGATTGATCCATTTTATTTCTCCATTAGTTTTCTCGCGGCGGCGATATCCGCGCTTTGGGTCGACTTATCGCTCCCCGCCAGAAAAAATAGACCATATTTTCTTCTCTCGTATAATACTCGTATAATACAATCTGTAGCCAGGGCCAAAGTTTATTCTTATTTCCTAAAGGCCGGACCAAAGGCTTCTGGCTTCTCCAAAATTTCCGCGCGCCGCCCGATTAAGGCGTCCGGGAATAATCGCTTTGCCTATATTATCTCGTAAATTGGCAAGCCATTTTTCAAAATTATCAGAAACTTTAATCTTGTTCATGCTCTTATTTATCCGCTCACTATGTCTTTAGCAAGCGAATGACGCGCGATCCTTTCTTACTCCACTAGCTGACATTCAATCTATTGCGCTCCAAAATATTGCGGAGAGAATGAATGGGCAAAAACGCGGATCCGCATGCCGCCTACAGAAACAGGAAGGACGAATTTTACACGCGACTTCCGGATATCGAGAAGGAATTGCGTCATTACGCCAGCCATTTTGCCGGCAAGACCGTCTTCTGCAATTGCGACGATCCCTTCGAATCCAACTTCTTTAAATATTTTGTCT
>CAMWPE010000074.1 GCA_947176055.1 uncultured Desulfovibrio sp. | reverse complement strand
ATACTTACGCCTCCAATGTGGCGATTATCGTCTCTCTCGCGCCCTTCTTTACTGTTCTGCTAGCCCGAATATTTCTAAAAATTAATCGGCCCGGAAAAAATTTCATAATGGGCTTTATTCTCGCCATGGCGGGAATTATAGTTATCTCCGCCAATCCGGACGAGCTTGAATTCAATATAATAGGAGACGGCCTCGCGCTCCTGGCCGCTCTTGCCTGGGGTTTTTATTCCATCTTTACGCGCAAACTGGCCGATTATGGACTCGAGAGTCTTCTCGCAACGCGCGCCGTGTTCTTCTACGGTCTCCTGTTCATGCTCCCGGCTACCCTTTTCCTGCCATTAAATCTCTCTCTGGAAAAACTTTCGACGCCTGTCAACCTGATAAATATCCTTTTTCTTGGTCTGGGAGCTTCGGCGATATGCTTCGCTACCTGGACATTCGCTATCAAGCTGCTGGGCGTCGCCCGCTCGTCAATGTATATTTATCTGGTACCCCCGGTTACAGTGATCGCGGCGTATTTTGTCCTTGGAGAGCCTATTAATGTCAAAATCATCGCGGGGATTGTACTGACGATTGGAGGATTGGTTTACGCGGAAAGGGGAAAGGAAAATAAATAAATAAATAATAAATGGTTCGTAAAAGTCCTTAAAATTAAAAGCGTTTTACAACGCTTTTAATTTGGCGATCCATTAAAAAAAATAAATTTTTAAAAGCAGAATTTATACTCTCCGCAAGCGCGCGTATTCGCCGCTCTAGTATCATTCTTTTCTACGCAACGACCTCGCTCATTAGCATGCGGGAATACTGCTACTACGCGATCGCTTACTCTTTTTACTTGACGTTCTCCTTTCCACGAGCGGCATGTGCCGCAATATTCATTAGAAGTCGACCAACTCATAATTCCTCCTTTTTTTAAAATTTTACCTTCCGCAACTTTAAAGTTAAGTTAATTCTATTTTTACGCCCTTATTTTCCCTTTCTATTGCGCGGAATATACGTTAAAGGGGAATTTTAAGAATGGCGGAAAGGTCGAATTCGCGTACCGCGGAGCTTGGACGGAAAATCAGGCTATGACGCGAAAAGCTGGGAATGACCCAGGAGGAGCTGGCGGAAAGGCAGGGAGTGGGCCATCAGGCTTTGTCCAGAATGGAACAGGGAAAAATAGCGCCTAAAATGGAGAGACTCCCGGTTTTGGCCGAGAGTCTAAAATGCTCCATTCCTGATTTATTCCGTTTTGAAAAACCGGATAACGACTCTTATTCGCGTCGCGCCGGGGATTTGCTTCGCGAACTGCCCGGTATGAAACAGGCATTCGCCTTTAAATTGCTCTTAAAAATTGTTTGTTTGCTTAAAAATGAGGATTAAATCTTTTATAATTTCGGAGTGTCGCTGAATCCGCGTTGTAGCGCGCGCTTTTTTCGTATAAATGGACTTGAAGCGCAATATCCATTAACCGTAGAGGTTAAAATACCAAAGCTGGATAAAACTTCGACGCTGGGGGTTTTCTTACAACAAAAAAGCGCGGGCCGTTGGCCCGCGCCCTGTTTTCGCGTTTAATCCTTGAATGGCGAAATATCGCGCAGGGTTTTTATCACCCCGGGGAATTCCTTAAGCACGTATTTTACGTCGTCTTCGGTAGTATAGCGGGAGAGGGAAAGACGGATCGATCCATGCGCGTAGTTAAACGGCACGCCCATGGCGCGCAACACGTGAGAAGGCTCAAGACTGCCGGAAGTGCAAGCGGAGCCTGAACTAGCGGCTATGCCCAGCCTGTCCAGCAAAAGCAGGATCGCTTCGCCCTCAACATTCTTGAAAGATATATTCGAGGTGTTGGGCAGGCGATTTTCGATATCGCCGTTTACCCGCGCGTCGGGAATCGATTCCAGCAATCCGCTTTCCAGCTGATCGCGCAAAAGCGCCACGTCTACTCTTTCCTTCTGCATGAATTCCTGGGAGAGTTTCGCGGCCATGCCAAGACCTACGATATACGGCACATTTTCCGTCCCTGCCCTGCGTCCCAGCTCTTGATGGCCGCCGCGCAAGAAGGAGCGAAACCGGACGCCTTTGCGGACATACAGGGCGCCGATGCCTTTTGGCGCGTTGATCTTGTGTCCCGATAGCGAAAGCATGTCGACTGGCAGATGTCGCAGATCGATGGGAATTTTACCCACAGCCTGCACGGCGTCCGTGTGAAACAGGATGCCTTTTTCGCGAGCCAGTTCGGAGAGCGTCTGGATGGGAAAGATATTGCCCACCTCGTTATTGGCGAACATGATGGAAACGAGAGCCGTATCCGGAGTGAGCGACTTTTTGTACTGTTCCATATCCAGGCGACCCAGATGGTCGACGTCCAGATATGTGAGATGATAACCTTCCCTTTCCCAGAATTGGCAAACATTCAACACGGCCGGATGCTCGACCTTTGATGTGACGATATGCCTTTTTTCCGGCTGACTTTGCAGGGCGGACCAAAAAGCGCTGTTATCGCTTTCGGTGCCGCTTGCCGTAAATATCAACTCTTCCGGCTCGCAATGAAGCAACTCCGCGAGACTCTCGCGGGCTTCGTCAACGGCTCCGGCCACCTGTCCCCCGAAAGAATGCATGCTCGAGGGATTGCCGTACAGATCGCCGAAATATGGCAACATGGCGGCGAGCACTTCGGGAGCCACCGCCGTAGTCGCGTTATTATCCAGATATACAGATTTCATATTAGGCTTCCTCGACGATAATGTCCGGTTCCACATGCTCCCGTAAAGTCTTTTCCACCAGATCCCGCAGGGTAACTTCGCTCGATTTGCATTGCGAGCAACGCCCGCGCAACGAAACAAGCACCCTTTTGCCATCCACGTCGACTAGCTCGATATCGCCGCCGTCGGCTACGAGTTTGGGACGGATCTCCTCGTCGATGACCTTTAAAGCCTTTTGCATTCTCTGCACATTGGTCATGCGTTTTTTAGGCTGGATCTCTTTAAGGGATTCCTGTTTCAACTCGTGTGCCAGGATCTCGGCTATTTCGTTGAGACACTGACCGCAAGCTCCGCCGGCCTTTGTGTAATCCGTCACTTCTTCTACGGTCTTGAGGTTATTTTCGCGGATAGCCTGGATTATCTGGGCGTCGGTTACGCCGAAACACTTGCAAACCAGCTTGCCTTCTTCGTGAGCGTGAGATGTGGCCGGCTCCCCTTTCCAGTTGCGGATCGCCGCTTCCAGCGCTTCCTGCCCCATGACTGAGCAATGCATTTTCTGTTTTGGCAAACCGCCCAGGGCGTTGGTGATATCCTTGTTGGTAAGTTTTAGCGCGTCGTCGACTTTCATGCCCACTACCATATCGGTCAGCACCGAGCTGGACGCGATGGCGCTGGCGCAACCGAATGTTTCAAAAGTCGCTTTTTCGATTACGCCGTCGTCGCTGATTTTTAAATAAAGCTTGAGAGCGTCGCCGCAGGAGAGGCTGCCTACCTCGCCGATGGCGTTCGCGTCCTTTAACGGTCCGACATTATGCGGACGCAGGAAATGATCGTTTACAGTCTGCGTATAATTCCACATATTTTTCTCCCGGGTCTAAACATTGGCGAAATTCGCCGGAAAATCGTTGTCGTATTCTTTCAACTATATTCCTTTTATGTCAATGAATAAAATATTATTTGACGTTACCCCGTACGGAATCGGCGGTTAGCTCGCGGGAATTCTGAAGAGCGTCTGGCACTTCGTTTGGTTGAATGGCGCCAATGCTAAAAGGCGAATTCTGGTAAACGTAGTAATTTAACCAGTTGCTGAAAAATAGATGCGCGTGCGCCTTCCAGGACATCGTTGGTATCAAGCCCGGATCATCCCCTGGAAAATAATTTCTGGGGATATCCGGATTCAATCCTTTTAATACATCCCTTTCGTATTCTTTGGCGAGAGTGTCGCGATCGTATTCAAAATGACCTGTCATAAATACTTGACGGTATTCGCGATTTTCCAGTATGGCAACGCCGGCGTCAGGGGAAGTCGCCAAAATTTCCAGTCCGGGAATTTTCCTTATGTCGTCCTCAAGGATTTCGGTATGGCGCGAGTGCGGGGCGTAAAAGACGTCGTCAAATCCCCGGAACAGCTCAAGATTGGGTTTAGTCGCGGTATGGGGAAAAACGCCTGAAATTTTGCGAGGCAAAGACCGCTTGGAAATATTGTAAAAATAATTCAAGGCCGCCTGCGCCGCCCAGCAGATATATAAAGTAGAATATACCTTTTTTTGGGCGTATTCCATAATTTCGGCCAGCTCGTCCCAATAATCCACCTCATCGAAGGGCAGATGCTCCACGGGCGCGCCGGTGACGATTAAACCGTCGAAATTTCTCTCCCTGGCTTCGGCGAAGGTGGAATAAAAACGCTCGAGATGTCCTTCAGGCGCGTTGCGGGATTCATGCTCGGCGGTTCGCAAAAGCGTGGCGTTGACCTGAATGGGCGAATTGCCTAAAAGCCTCAAAAATTGCGTCTCCGTCGCCACTTTGGTAGGCATCAGATTGACGATCGCTATCTCGAGCGGTCTTATGTCCTGCGCGCTCGCCCGATCTTCCGTCATTACGAAAATATTTTCGGATTCGAGCGCTTTTCTGGCCGGCAACTCGGCCGGAATCTTTATCGGCATAGTTTTATCCGCGTTAACTCAATAAGCTAACAATAACAATTCTCTGGGACTTGTACAGACGCGCGCGGCTCCCGCGCGAACAAGCTCGTCAGCTCCGCGAAAACCCCAGCCCGCTCCTATCCCGGCTACGCCGGCGTTTTTAGCGGTCAACATATCCACGTCGCTGTCGCCGCAATAAGCCGCTTCATCCCGCGGAAGATTCATTTGAGCGAGGAGTTTTTCAAGACTGGAAGGATCCGGTTTCAGAGGAATGTCCTCGATAGCGCCGACAACCGCTTCGAACTTTATCTCCGGAAAATACTTCGCTATCAGAATCTTGCTCAATTCGTCCGGCTTATTGGAAAGAACGGCCAGTTTTACTCCTTTGTCGCGGAGCGTGATCAGCGCTTCGGTCATTTCTGGATATGGCGCCGTATCCTCCGTCATATGCTCCCTGTAATAGCTCCTCGTTTCGCCGACCAGCGCGGCGAGATTTTCCGGTCTAAACCCAAGAGCTCTTTCGATCAGTTTTTCAAAACCCGAGCCAACCATTTTACGGTAGGCGGGGATTTCATGGACGGGATAACCGTTTTTGGCGAGAGTATGATTGCAGGCTTTTCCTATATCGCCCAGAGTGTTTAGCAATGTGCCGTCAAGATCAAAGATCAGGCCTTTCATTCTTTCCCTCCTCCGGCGCCCGTTATGGACAGCGCTCGCGTAGAGCGCTAAAGTATGGAATGATTTGGCTATTGTCCATTTAATCCTTGTACGTCGCGCGGACGCGAGATAAGCGGAGGAACAAATATGGCGCGTTCATTCGTCACTATCAAATCGCTCGGGGAAAAAACTTGCTGGACATTGGTCGAGCAGGCGATAGGAATCCCCCATCCGAAAATGGTTTCGAATTTCATGGACGACAGGGTCGCTCTTCTGCTCTTCAGCCGCCAGTCTTTGCCGGAGAGGCTATGCGTAACCGCCGCGGTCCGCCAGATGGGCGGCTCGACGATCTATCAGGGCGATCAGGGCGGCGTATGGCGCGAAGAAGTGCACGCTTTCCAGAAGGAAATGCTCGGCGTGTTTTCTTATTATATGGATTGCATGTATCTCTACGGCTTCCCGGTTTCCCAATGGGCTTTTCAGGACGAGGATCTCCTTTTCCCGTTAATAAACGCCGGCAGTCCGGAGGCGCATCCCGCGCACGCGCTGGCCGATATAGCATGCATGAAAAAAAGCGCGAAGGAACTCGAAGGGGTGGGAACCGCCTGGATAGGCTGTCCCAACGGCGCCTTTTATTCCCTGCTCGAGGCCATGGTCTGGTTTCCCTTCTCCATGAATATCTGCATTCCATCCCAATTTGACGCCTCCCTCATTAAATTGAGGATCAAGGAGCTGGGAATTCCAGCGAAATTTATTGATAAACCCGATGACGCCGTAAAGGATTGTCGTTTTGTGTACGCCGGATTCCGGGGACCCTTGTCGGATTCCGAGCTTGGACCCTATAAAATAACCATGGAATTGCTGGCTCGCGCGGACAAGGACGCGAAGTTTCTCCTGAGCGCCTCCCCTCTGCGCTCAATTCCGGTTTCCTCCAAAGTTTTGCAAAGTCCGGCGAACAAAATAGCCAGCCAGGCAAGGTATAGGCTAGGCGTCCATAAACGCATCCTCCACTGGATCCTGCAATAGGAAACGCTCAGTAAAAAATATTCCGCGGAAAAAAGATGGATGAAGACGCCGATCTGATCTTTTCGCCGGAGGAAATTCCGCACGGTATGCTATCCTCCCCGCAAATCCTGTATTGCCTGCGAAAGAAACTGCTCGTAGGTTCCTGGAATCCTTCCTGCCTCAAATCCGCGTCCTATGAAATGCGTCTTGGCAATTTTTCCTGCTGGTACGAGGATGGCGTCAGGAAAACCCAGCGTCTGGGTCCCGAAACCGATTTAAACCGCAATATAAGAACAAGCCTTCCCCTCGCCCCAAATTCGCTGACATTCGTCACGACGATCGAATCTTTTGTTATGCCATGCGACATGATCGCGCGATTCAATCTCATCGCGCGCTGGGTGCGGAAAGGCATGCTTTTGGGCACCGCTCCCATAGTGGATCCGCAATTTACAGGGCGCCTATTAATCCCCATCCATAATTTCAGCAGCCGCCCAGTGGAAATTTTCTTTAACGAACCCCTTATCGCGGTCGAATTTACCAAAACCCTGCCGCCGGATAAAACTTATGTCCGCAACTCCGATCCCTTCGGAAATCCCGAAAAATATATCAACGAAACCGGTCCGGTGGAAAGCTCCGTGTTCGCGGCTATCAATAAAAGTCAGAAAGTTTACGACGATATCGCGAGCAAAACAAAAATATTTTCCATCGCGGGCGCCATCACCCTGTTTTTGCTCATTTGCTCCAATATGACTTTGCTTATAAATATCTTTAATTCCGCGGAAAACGCCCGTAAGTCGGCAATCCAGGCCGAAAGCGTTATAAAGGAGTATTCCGTCAAAAACGACGCGCAATACAGAAATTTCTCCGATAGACTTAATCGCTTCGAAGTCCGGCTGGAAGAGCTGCGGGAAAATTTACGGAAATAACAGGATTGGCGTATGAAAGGAATGGAACTGGCAAGAGAATTTTATTATCACTGTCTGCCGGTTTTAATGCGCCGCGTTCCGGATTTGGTCTCGCAAGCGACATTCGGTCTGGCGGGCGAAGGTTCCGAATGCTTTGGTTGCGACGACGATATTTCGCGTGATCATGATTTTGGCGCCGGTTTTTGCGTCTGGCTCGAAGACGAAATCCTCAAAAATAATCGCGCCAGACTGGAGGAAGCCATATCCTGGTTCCCGCCGGATTTCAAAGGATATCCCTCCCGTTTCCTCGCTCCGGATCGCCGCGTCGGTCCCATGGGCGTAACCTCGTACTACGCTTCGTTCACCGGTTTGGATCATCCTCCGCGCGACTGGAGGGAATGGCTGGGTGTTCCGGAAGAGCGGCTCGCGGCCGCGGTAAACGGCGAAATTTTCGACTCCGGCGCGAATTCATTCATGGCTCGCCGGAAACATCTTCTCGATTATTATCCCCGCGATGTCTGGCTCAAAAAACTCGCAGCCGCGGCCATGAATATGGCGCAAGCCGGCCAATATAATCTGCCCAGGCAACTTGAGCGCTGCGACGGAGCCGCCGCTTTCCTCGCGGCCGCGAAATTCGCCGAAGCCGCTCTATCGATGGTTTATCTTTTTAATAGACGTTATAAACCCTTTTATAAACACGCTCCGCGTCTTGCGAGAAACCTCCCAATCCTGGGCCGCGATCTGACCGAGCTTCTCGATCTCCTCGCTTCGACGCGCCTGAAGGATAAGAGGGATTTGGCGGTCGCGGAAGAAATTGAAAATTTCTGCTCGGCCTGCGCGGCTCATTTGCGGGCGATGGAAGTAAGCGACGATCCAGGCTCATGGCTCTGGACGCATGGC
The DNA here is from genome assembly GCA_947176055.1 of uncultured Desulfovibrio sp. Lineage (GTDB taxonomy): Bacteria > Desulfobacterota > Desulfovibrionia > Desulfovibrionales > Desulfovibrionaceae > Desulfovibrio. The sequence continues at coordinate 2,413 of CAMWPE010000074.1, read as the reverse complement.
CCGGAAATAATTTCCCGGGTCGAAGATCCCGCGATCAAGGCGACGAATTTGCTCGAAGCGCAAGCCGGCGCTTAAGCCATTAAGTATAGACGGCAAATATCCGGGATAATTAAAATATATCATATATAATTTTCCCCATATGGATAAAGATAAATTAACCGAAACGCGATTCGCCCAAAAGCTGGCCGAAGAAGACGCGAGAGCGAGAAAACTTGTCGCGGCCGGAGATTTCGGCGAGGCCGCCAGTATATACAAGGAAATCTTGGCCGACCCAATAATTGACCGGATCGCGGATATCAGTCTTCTGACAAAAATAAGCCTGTTCGCGTCCAACGCGAGTTTTACCCTCGTCGACGCCGGCTTGCCGGAACAGGCTCTGGAAACAGCCAAAAAAGCTCTAACCGTCGCCGCCAGAACAGGCGAGATTTATCCCTTGGCCCGTTACCATTTTATATTGTCCCTCGTCCAGTATCGAAAGGGGGACTTGAATGAGGCCGAAGCTAACCTATTACAAGCGATTCGCGGGTTTGAAGCGGTCGACCGCAAGCGCGATATAGGCCATTGTCTCAACAATCTTGGCAGGATTTGAAGAAAGGGGTCTGCCCGAAAAAGGCGCGGAATATCACCGGCAAGCCGTCGAATTGCGCGAAACATTGCCGGACAAGGGCGAATACGCTTTCTCCCTGGGTAATCTCGGCGTCGCTCTCTTGAGCGCCGGAAAATTAAAGGACGCGGAAAAATATCTGAAAAAATGTCTCTCCTCCTACGGGCAAGCGGGTCTGGACTCGCGTCCGGAATACGCGGCTTTCGCGAGGAATCTAGAGATCTGCGAAGAAACGCTTTCGCCAAAACAATAAACAAGAGGCTTAATGCAATGACAGAAAAAGAGCGCGACGCGATTCTGGACGAAATTGTCCGGAGGGAACTAGATATGTTCCTCGCAACGCCCAACGAAGGCGGTCCGGCCGAATGTCAGCAAAGACCGGAAGTGTTTAAACTTATGCGCCTGATGACTCATTCCGCGCACGATAACGCATTCCTTGAATCGTATCTTCAGGATCTCAAGGACGCGGAGCGGACAGGACGGAATTTCATGGTGGAAAAATACGCGCGAATGGATAATTTAATTCCGCCGCTCAACGAAACTCCGCTCCTGGACGAAATAGCCAAAGCCGAAACAAACTGGCTGGATGAGGCCGCGAAAATGCATCCCGATATTATCAAACGCGACGGATCCGATAAATTTCGTCATTATCTGCGATGCGAGCTGGAAACGCTGTCGGACAAAAGTCTGGAATTATACGGCGAAGAAATTAAACTTGCGCGAGATCAAAACAAAAATCTAGCCCTGAAGCGTCATAATTGGCTGGCGGCAAAGCTTGGACGGCCGCCGTTAAAGTAAAAATAGGACGGCGTGATATAATCCCCCGTTTCAGCTTAAATTTATATCTTAATGAAAAAATATAATTAAGATTTATTTTAAGGAGCGCATAAGATGGCGCAATCTGAATATAAATCTTTGTATTCTAAATTATTGAAATCTAATATTTCATGCGATGAAATTTTTTTGGCTCCAGATATTCCTGAAAAATTATTAAATAACGCGTTAAGAGTCCATGGCCAATGAGTAGAAAAATCCAAAATTATCGCCTTAATAGAAGACACGCTATTTGGGAGCGCGTAGGAAAGAATCTTACTAATGGAAACTTATATTTTGTTTCATAGTAAAAGGAGCGATCCAAAAAAATTAAATTTCGCCAGTATTGATACTATAGATATAAAGGGCGAAAAAATAACGAGTAATGATGATTATGAATATGATTTTAGTATGACTTCAGAAAATTTACCTCTACCCTATAATATACTAAAAGAACATATTTATGTAAGAACCTTTTCTGTAGAAAATAATGTAGCTGATGATTCATTTAAAGAAAATACTTTATTTTCTAAATGACTAGCCGCTAATATAGATAACTTCAATATTTATCTTGCTCCAAATACACCTAAAAAAGAAACTAAACAACGCTTTAAAAAAATATGGATATGGTATAGATGAATCTAAAATTATAGCCTTAATAGACGATAGTGTATTTGGTAGCGCTTCCGAAGGAATATTGTTAACAGAAAATCATATATTATGGGAGGATAAAGATCAAAAATAGTTCGAGTTATCTAAAATTCATAGCATAAAGGTAGAAGATGACACTATCATAGTGAATGATGAGTAGGAAAATTTTTCGCTTCCAGGAGATGATATTCCTGGGTTATTGAAAATATTAATGAAACATATCTCGAACAAACGTAGCGCGCAAGAGTCCAAGAATATTGAATATCCAATAAATACCAAATCTTTACACTCAAGATTATTAAGCGCAAGTATCGAATCTGACAATTTTTTTATCTTCCTATATAC
>CAMWPE010000073.1 GCA_947176055.1 uncultured Desulfovibrio sp. | reverse complement strand
TTAGCCGAGAGCGCGTTGCGGCACGTCCGTTTAATGGAAGACAGGGGTTTTAACAATATAAAAATTTCTTTGAAATCATCTTCCGCGCTAGAGACAATAAGGGCGTATAGAAAGATGGCCTCGTCGCGGGAATATCCGCTTCATCTGGGAGTGACGGAGGCCGGAACGCCGGCGCGGGGAGCGGTCAAATCGGCGGTGGGTCTGGGCGTCTTGCTTCACGAGGGCATTGGCGATACAATAAGAGTTTCATTAACATCGGATCCGGAAGAAGAAATATCCGTCGCTTACGAAATATTGCGGGCTCTGGAGTTGCGCGAAAGGGGGCCGGAAATTATTTCCTGCCCAACTTGCGGACGGACGGAGATAAATCTGCGACGACTGGCCAGCGAAGTGGAAAAAGCGGTCGAGGGCTGGGAAGAACCTATAAAAATCGCCGTTATGGGTTGCGTAGTCAACGGGCCGGGGGAAGCGAGAGAAGCGGATATAGGGATTGCTGGAGGCAGGGGCAAAGGCGTAATTTTCCGCAAAGGAAAGATCGCGGCGAGCGTCGAAGGCGAAGACGCCCTGCTCGCGACGTTTATAAACGAGTTATATAAATCTCGCGACGAGTTCGCGTCCGCTTCCGCGAATCGGGACGACGCGGATCTCCCGCCGGATCAGGAGCGATAATGCGTTACAGCGCTTCGTACATACCCACATTAAAGGAAACGCCGGCGGACGCCGAGGTAGTAAGCCAGCGATTGTTGCAAAAGGCCGGCATGACGCGGAAGCTCGCCGCGGGCGTGTACGTCTATCTCCCGCTTGGTTTAAAAACAATCGCGAAGATAGAAAAAGTAATCCGCGAGGAAATGAACAAGGCAGGATTTCAGGAATTGCTCATGCCCATGGCGCAACCGGCGGAGCTCTGGAAAGAAACAGGCCGCTGGGACAAATACGGCAAGGAACTTTTGCGCTTCAAGGATCGCAACGAGCGCGAATATTGTCTTGGACCAACGCACGAGGAAGTGATTACCTCCCTCGCGCGGGACGAAACGCGTTCCTATCGGCAGTTGCCCCTGCGTCTTTATCAGATCCAGACAAAATTCCGCGACGAAAGACGGCCCAGATTCGGACTCATGCGCGGCAGGGAATTTCTAATGAAGGACGCGTATTCTTTCGACGCGAATATGGATTCCGCGAAAGAAAGTTACGAATTAATGCGCGACGCCTATACGCGGATTTTTAAACGTCTTGGGCTAAATTTCAGGGCTGTGGAAGCTGACACCGGCTCCATTGGCGGATCTTTTTCCCATGAATTTATGGTAGTGGCTGACACCGGCGAAGATTCAATAGCGGTTTGCGAGGATTGCGAATACGCCGCGAATGTCGAACGCGCGGCTGTGGTCGTTAAAGACAGCGACAAGCGGGAGACTTGTCCGCCGATGGAAAAAGTCTCCACTCCCGGCGCGCATACTGTCGAGGAAGTTACAAAGTTCCTGAAAGTTCCTCCCGAAAAGCTAATCAAAACCCTCATATTTAAAATTGACGGCAAAGACGATAAGATCGTCGCGGTTCTTGTCCGGGGGGACAGGGAAGCGAACGATATAAAACTTAAGAAATTTTTGGGAGCCGAATCCGCGCAGCTGGCCGAACCGGAAACTGTGATCGCCGTTTCCGGGGCGCCTGTCGGTTTCGCGGGACCGGCGGGTTTAAAGTGTCCTGTGTACGCGGACAACGAACTTCGCCTTTCCGCAGGTTATGTCGCGGGCGCCAACGAAGCCGACGCGCATCTTGTAAATGTCGACCTGTTAAGAGACGCGAGTATCGCTGGCTGGGGAGACTTTCGCGATATAACCGAAGCTGATCCCTGTCCCGCGTGCGGTGGACGGATCCGGTTGAAGAGAGGCATCGAAGTAGGTCACATCTTCATGCTGGGCACAAAATACAGCGAGCCCATGAATGCCCGTTTCCTCGATGAAAACGGCAAGGAACAAACCATGATCATGGGCTGTTACGGCATCGGCGTGTCGCGTCTCGCCGCGGCCGCCATCGAGCAGAATAACGACGAAGCCGGTATAATTTTTCCTCCTGAAATGGCGCCCGTCGATTGCGTTCTTATAAATCTGGATCCGAAAAATGAGGAAGTAACCGAAACGGCGGATAAAATCGCCGGCGAGCTGGAGGCCATGGGGCTGGAAGTTTTAGTCGACGACCGCAAGGAGCGACCCGGTGTCAAATTCAACGACGCCGATTTATTGGGGATTCCCATTCAAGTAATGATCGGCGGCAAATCCCTTAAAAAGGGAGTGGCGGAGTACAAAGATCGGCGAAGCGGCAAGAAGGGAGAAATCGATCTACGGAATTTTCGCAAGGGCTTTGACGAAGTCCGGCGTGAAATTTACGCGGGCTGGAAAAGAGAGAGCGAATAAATCCTTATGGAAGAAGTTTATACCGTCTCGTCGCTGACGGAGGAAATAAGAAAAGGACTCGAGCGACGTTTTCCTTACGTGTGGGTTCGCGGAGAAGCGACCAATTTATCCGTCGCTTCGTCCGGCCATATTTATTTTTCGCTAAAAGACGGTTCCAGTCAGTTGCAATGCGTATGGTTTTCGGGAAAACACAAAAATGCGAGCCGCAATTTCGATCCGCTCACCGGCGAAGTGTTCGATTCGCCGGCGGTTCCCCTCGCGGAGCAATTGCGAAACGGCCTCGAAATACTGGCTTCCGGAGCAATCGGCGTGTACGCCGCTCGGGGCCAATATCAGCTGCTCGTGGATTACGCGCGCCCCGCCGGAGCCGGATTGCTGGCTCTGGAATTCGAAAAGCGCAAAGCGAAACTCGCCGGATTAGGTTACTTCGCGCCGGAGAGAAAGAGACCATTGCCCCGCGAGCCCCGCAGAATCGCGTTGGTTACTTCCGCCCGCGGCGCCGCGATCCATGATTTTATGGAATTGGCCAGTGTCCGGGGTCTCGGATCGAATATACGTCTCTTCAATGTCCCGGTGCAGGGAAAAGAAGCTCCGGAAAAAATCGCCCGGGCGATCGCTCTTGCCGGAAACCAAGATTGGGCGCAAGTTATCGTCGTTATCCGCGGCGGCGGCTCAATGGAAGATCTCTGGGCTTTCAACGAAGAAGCGGTGGCGGAAGCCATATATAATTCGCCAGTTCCCGTCCTCGCCGGCATAGGTCACGAAGTAGACATTTCTCTCGCTGATATGACGGCGGATCTACGCGCCGCGACTCCGTCGCACGCCGCCCAATTGCTTTGGAGTCCCAGGGCGGAACTATGGCAAAAACTCGACGAGTTAACCGCTGATCTCGCGCGCTCGGCGTCAGCGCGTCTGGAAACGTTGACTTACGCGCTCGCGCAAAAGTCGCGTATGCTATCTATCCTGACCCCATTAAGAAAAATAAACGAGTCATTAAATAAAATAAGCGATTCCAGACGCGGGCTTCTTATGGCCGCTAAAAGAGCGGTTCGCGCCCGCCAGGAAAAACTCGCGTTTATGGATAAACGTTTTCGTATGGCCAGAAACCCGGCGCGAGAGATTTCAGACGGAGAAGAAGCCCTCGCCGCGTTCGTCGATATGATGAAGAAAGCGCGGGAAGAGCGAATCGTCGTCGCCGGAAACAAGTTGTTGAATCTGGAATCGGGTCTGAAAAATAGAATCAGCGCGGTTATGAACCGGATAGAAACCAAACTTGACCGCGCGAGCTCCTGTCTCAAAGCGCTGAATCCGCGCAAACCTTTTAAACTGGGATACGCTTTATTAAGCGTCGATGGACACCGCGTCCGGTCAATAGACGATTGCGCCATAGGCGACAAGGTAACAGGCGAGCTGATCGACGGAAAATTGATAATGACCGCGGATGCGAAAGAGAAGGAAAGCGAAGGTTAGCCGGGCGATTCGCGCGAGATCGGATCCGCGCCGTAGGTTTTTTTGACTGATTCGCGCCATGTTTCGTAAGCGCCGGAGTATAATTTTAGTGTATCTTTTAGATTGCGCAGGAGATGAGGAATGACGATAAGAGTCCGGAGTTGGTTAAGCGCGTTGGCTGTTTTAGCTTTATTATGCGAAACCGCTTTCGCGGCTGTGGAGCTTAAGGCTCCGGAGAGCGCGGCGAAAGGTGACGCTTTCCTGGTTTCGGCCATAAGCGACAAGCCAGTCGAGCGATTTGTGTTCCATTGGCTCGGAAAGGATATCGACGTAAAAGCGGTTCCTACGGAGGGAGGTCGATACGCGGGGGATATACTTTTGCCGGTTCCCCTGGACGAGAAGTCTTCTAGAATGAATCTCGAAGCAAGAGCGGGCGGTCCCGAAACGGCGCGCGCGACGATAAAAATTTATGAAAAGCAAAGACCGTCGCAAAAATTGAAAGTCGACAAAAAATTTGTCCGGACGCCTCCCGAAGTGCAAGAGAGAATAAAGGCTGACCGTGAGAAAGTGCGACTCGCTTTGCAGGACCGTTTGCCCGATAAATTATGGGCGTTGCCTTTCGAAAAGCCGGTGCCAGGGGGGGTGTCCAGCCTGTTTGGCATGAAGAGGGTCTTCAACGGCGAGCTGAAAAGCGTGCATAAGGGACTGGATCTTCGCGGCGCCGCGGGCACTCCGATCAAGGCTTGCGCCGACGGTCGCGTGGCTTTGTCGGATAATTTGTATTATTCCGGCAATACGGTTTATTTGAATCACGGCGACGGGGTTTTCACCGCGTACCTGCATATGTCGAAGCCTCTTGTAAAAACAGGCGATATGGTTAAAAAGGGCGACGTAATAGGCCTTGTTGGAGCTACGGGACGGGTAACAGGACCGCATCTTCACCTTTCGCTTATAGCGCAGGGGCAGAGCGTGGATCCACAGCCAATGCTGGAAGATCCAACCGCCAAAAAAGCCGGGGGCGCGAGGTAAAGCCATGGCCGCGAAAAAAAGCGATACTTTTGAAGAAAGAATGAAAAGGCTGGAAGATATTGTGGCGCTCCTTGAATCTTCCAATATTGCTCTGGATCAAAGCATGGATTTATACCGCGAAGGCATCGGATGCGTAAAATTTTGCAGGGAGAAACTGGAAAAGGCCAAACACGAGTTGCAAATTTTAGATGAAAACGAAGCCGCGCCGACGGAGGACGAAGAATGACGGATTCTTCCGCGATGAAGGAGCGTCTCGCGACGCGGGCGGCGACTATAGAAAAATATATCAGGGAAGAAGTCGCGACCTTTCCGGGAACTCCGGTCAAATTACGGGAAGCGATGGTCTATAGTCTCGAAGCCGGCGGCAAAAGAATTAGGCCGGTACTGTGCCTTACGTTTGGCTCTCTCTTTGGCGCGGAGGAAGACATTTTATTGCCTTTCGCGGCGGCTATTGAAATGATTCATACCTATTCGCTGATTCACGACGATCTTCCCGCCATGGACGACGACGATCTGCGTCGGGGCAAACCGTCATGTCATAAAGCGTTTGGCGAAGCCGCGGCGATACTCGCCGGAGACGGCTTATTGACCGAAGCCTTTCTGGTAATGACCCGCTCGCGCGCTCCTCGATCGCGACTGCTCGAAGCAACGCGCGTTTTCGCCAGAGCCGCGGGATCCGCCGGTATGGTCGGCGGCCAGGAACTAGATATGGAATACACTGGCGGCAAAACCGCGACACTCGAGGAGGTCGCGCGAATGCAGGCCATGAAAACCGGGGCGATTCTCGAAGCCTCATGCGTCTGCGGCGCGATTCTGGCCGGCGCCAGTCCCGAAGAACTCGAGACAGCGTCCGGCTACGGACGCGCGCTAGGCAAAGCGTTCCAGATCGTAGACGATATTCTCGATATCACCGCGGACGAAAAAATTCTTGGCAAACCCAAAGGCAGCGACGCCGCCGCTGGGAAGAGCACATGGCCCGCCGTCGCGGGGCTGGAAGCGGCCCGGATAGAGGCCGAGAGGGAGTCGGAAAAAGCTGTCAATTACCTCCGTGATTCGCGCGGAGCGGACGCGGATTTCTTGCGTTCTCTGGCTAAATATATCATAACTCGCGTAAATTAATAATGGCGACAGGCAGTATCGAGCTTGACAGTATAAAAGATCCGGCGCGCCTCCTCTCTCTGAATGAAAGAGAACTGGGAGAGTTGGGCGCCGCTGTCCGCCGCGAGATAATTTCCGCGGTGTCGAGCAACGGAGGTCATCTCGCGCCGTCATTGGGAGCCGTGGAATTGACCCTGGCGCTCCTTTCCGAATTTGATCTCAACAAGGACAAATTAATCTGGGACGTAGGTCATCAAGCCTACGCGCATAAATTGCTGACCGGCAGGGCTGATAAATTCCATACATTACGCCGGTACGGAGGCGTTTCCGGATTCCCTAGACCAGAAGAAAGTCCCTATGACCATTTTGGGGTGGGGCATTCGTCAACTTCCATCTCGGCCGCGCTTGGCATGGCCCTCGCGCGGGATTTACGCGGCGAAAATCATCATGTCATAGCGGTCATCGGCGACGGTTCGCTTACGGGGGGCGAAGCGTTCGAAGGTCTCAATCTGGCCGGACACATGGCCAGAAGACTGATCGTGATTCTCAACGACAACGAAATGTCCATCTCGCCCAATGTCGGAGCGCTGTCGCTATTTCTAAGCAGCGCCCTTTCCAGGCGCTGGTTGAGACAAACGCGCAGGGAAGCCTTGAAATTCTTACGAAGCATTCCCAGAATAGGCAATAAACTCGCCGTTTACGCCATGCGCGGGGAATGGAGCTTTAAATCATTCTTCACTCCCGGAATGCTGTTCGAGGCTTTCCGCTTTTCTTATCTGGGACCCATAGACGGGCACGATATTTCCGCATTAAAAAAACATTTTCAAAGAGCGGCGGAGATTGAGGACGGCCCGGTTCTTATTCACGTCCGCACCAGAAAAGGAAAAGGTTATCCTCCCGCGGAAAAGAATCCGACCTTGTATCATGGCGTGGGACATTTTTCACCGGAGACAGGAGCGCCCCTAAAACAGGGCGGCAGCCGGACCTTTACGGAAGTTTTCGGGGAAACGCTGGTTAAATTGGGGGCCGAGGACAAAAGAATTATCGCCATAACCGCCGCCATGCCGGAAGGCACAGGAACGGACAAATTTAAAAAGGAGTATCCGGACAGGTTTATCGATGCGGGCATTTGCGAGCAACACGCCGTTACTTTCGCCGCGGGTCTGGCCAGCCAGGGGTTCCGGCCGGCGCTCGCCATTTATTCCACATTCCTGCAAAGAGGCTACGACCAAGTTGTGCATGATGTCTGTTTGCAAAATCTGCCCGTAACCTTTTGCGTGGATCGCGCCGGTCTTGTAGGCGAAGACGGCGCGACGCATCACGGCGCTTTTGATATAGCGTATTTAAGACATATCCCCAATATCTCCCTCATCGCGCCGCGAGATGAAAATATGTTGCGTCGCGCTCTTAAAACGGCGCTGGAAATGAATTCTCCCGTCGCTGTCCGCTATCCCCGCGGAACCGGGTACGGCGTTCCCCTTGATCAGGAAATTGTCCCTTTGCGGTTCGCGAAAGGAGAAATCGTCCGCGACGGCGACAAGCTGGCCATTATCGCGGCCGGGAGTCGCGTTCATCCGGCCCTGGAAGCCGCGTCGCAAATATTCGCGGAAACAGGCGAGAGCGTCATGGTATTTGATCCAATATGGTTAAAGCCTCTGCCGGAAGACCGATTGGAGCAAATCGCAAAAAATTTTAAATTCATTGTAATTGTCGAAGAAGGCAGTTTGGCGGGAGGTTTCTCTTCCGCCGTCCTGGAGTTCTGGTCAGACCGAGGATTTTTGGGCGGTCAAAAAATTAAACGGCTCGGTCTGGAGGACAAATTCGCGGAGCATGGAACTCAACATGAGTTGCGCGAGCGGGCCGGTTTAAGCGTTAAGGGAATTAAAGCCGCCGCTTTGGAACTCTTAACCGGACTCGGGAAGGAAGATTAAAAAACCTTAATACGCGAGATTTAAAGTCGTTATTCGTCACAGGTTTTGTCTCGTTAGACCCGCGCGAAAGCGGAGAGCGCGGCTGGATTTTTTATACAAACTATTTTATTATTTTTTCTCGCTATTTATTCTATCAGAGCGGGAAGCCCCCGGATCGGCTATGAAAGAGTACAGGGATTATTATTTCCGGAAAGCCAAAAATGAAAATTATCCAGCCAGATCTGTGTATAAATTAAAAGAGCTGGACAGTAAATTCGGATTATTGAAACGGGGTATGAAGGTTCTGGATCTTGGCGCGGCGCCGGGTTCATGGACATTGGGAGCGCTGGAAAAAATCGGGGAAACCGGGAAACTGATAGCCTGCGATTTGAAAAATATCGAAATTCCCACGCCCCCGGCCGCGGAATTTTTTCAGGAAGATATTTTCAATCCATCCGGAGAATTTATATTAAAACTTAAGGAAGCAGGACCGTTCGATCTGGTAATGAGCGATATGGCTCCGGCCACCACGGGCTCAAGATTTACGGATCAGGCCAGATCAATGGAACTCTTCTTGCGGGCCCTGGAGATCGCGAGGGAACATCTTGGGATCGGCGGCTCTTTTGTCGCAAAAGTTTTTATGGGACCCGACGTCCGGGATGCGCTCGATGTCATGCGACGCGTCTTCAAAACTGTCAAAACGCACAAACCAAAGAGCTCGCGCCCGGAGAGCAAGGAAACTTTTCTGGCGGGATTGGGTTACAAAGGCGAAACGGACGACGGAAAAAATTAATTTAGCCGAGAGGAAACATTTATGTCCGGGCATAGCAAATGGGCCAATATACAACATCGCAAAGGACGGCAGGACGCCAAACGCGGCAAGGTTTTCAAAAAAGCCGCCAAAGAAATCATCATAGCCGCCAAAGGGGGGGGAGATCCCGCCGGCAATCCGCGTTTGCGCGCGGCGATCGCCGCGGCCAAAGCCGTCAATCTACCCAAAGACAAAATCGAAGCGGCTATCCGCAAGGGGACCGGCGAGGACGCTGGCGGCGACATTGTCGAAACTTTCTACGAAGGCTACGGTCCCGGAGGCGTCGCCATTATGGTGGAGACCGCCACGGACAACAAAAACCGAACCGTGGCGGAAATAAGACATCTTTTCTCCAAGCATGGCGGAGCGATGGGCGAAAACGGAAGCGTAGCCTGGATGTTTGAGCGAAAAGGCGTGATCACGGCGCCAAAATCCGGAATCGCCGAAGACGCGCTTATGGAAGCCGCGCTTGAAGCGGGAGCGGACGATGTAATCGACGACGACGACGTGTGGACAATACAGACCGCCATGGGAGATTTCGCGCAAACCAGGGACGCGCTGGAAAAAGCCGGCGTCGCTATGGAATCGGCGGAACTGGCCATGGTGCCCGCCAATCTTGTGCCTATCGACGCCGAAATGGCCATGAAGGTAATCCGGCTGATGGAAGCTCTGGATGATAACGACGACGTGCAGAATGTGTACGCCAACGCCGATTTCCCCGACGATCTGCCTCAAGAATAGAATGGAAGACGATATTATTGGGATCGACCCCGGCTCGCGGAGAACGGGCTGGGGCGTAATCCGCGAGCGCTCCGGCGTCCTGGAACTTGTGGACTGCGGCGTAATTCGCGCCCGAACGGACGCGGAATACGACTTTTCCCAAAGGCTTGCGGTAATATATAGGGAGCTTCTCGAAATTATAAGTCGTCTTAATCCCGGCGAAGCGGCAGTGGAGCAGGTTTTCACGGCGCAAAACGCGAGAAGCGCCTTAAAATTGGGACAGGCAAGGGGAGCGGCGATTGCGGCGTGCGCCGCCGGCGATCTGAAAATATACGATTACGAGCCGACTTTAATCAAGAAATCTGTCGTGGGCGCGGGGCGCGCCGAAAAAGACCAAGTCGCCTTCATGGTAAAAAGGTTGTTAAACGCGCGTGATGGAGAATACGCGCTTGACACTACCGACGCGTTGGCCGCTGCGATTTGTCACGCTGCGACGCGCCGCTTTGAGCGCTTCGCGGGAAAAGCTCCCGCCGGTCGTCGGGCGCTTTGAATTCGCGGTTTTTCCGCGATCAGCTGACGCGCGTGATTGAATCGGGACGAGAGTCGCGAGATTGCAAAAATAAATATATAAGTTTCCCGGCTCCGCGAAGCCGTTCTCGTCATGGCGGCGGCGAGTTTTTTTGCCGCGGATCGATAGTTTAGAGCGAAACACGCTATAAATTTTGAGGGGAAAATGACGCGAAAAGATCGCACGGAAGGCATTTATAGCAGGCGCGAAGTCCTGGACGAAAGCGAAAGGAAACAATATTGCCTTATCCAGTTAAAAGATCTGCTTTCGTACGCGTATCGTTATTCGGAAGACGTGAAAAAACGTTTCGATCGCGCGCAATTCAATGTGGAAAAGTTTAAAACTCTTTCGGATATCAAGCATATTCCCATTCTCAAGAAAAAAGAGCTTATTTTTCTCCAATCCATGGGGCCGCGTCTGGGGGGGTTGCGTACAAAGGATATTGGAGAATTAAAAAGGGTTTTCCTCTCCCCCGGCCCTATTTTCGATCCCGAAGCCAGAAGCGACGA
>CAMWPE010000072.1 GCA_947176055.1 uncultured Desulfovibrio sp. | reverse complement strand
AAATAAGAATGCCAAAGAATTACGCTTTTTTACTGAAAATTTGAAATTCTATCCAAATGACAACTAAACGCTCGCTTTAATCAGCGTTTCCTTAAATATTTATATTATTTCCCCCAAATTGTTCCCGGCCATTAAGCGCGAGATTCGCGCCCGTCCATTTCCGGGACGCGTTTCGCGCTTTCGCTATATTGCCGCGGAGCTGAAAAGACGCGTATTGGAACGGGGATTCGTCGGAGCCCATATTTCCGGCAACCCATGACGGACGCGATTTCCCTGGATAATCCGCGTCTTGAGCCGATCTGGATGACCTTTGTCGATCTCGATGACCCGCATTGCATCTATCCCAATTTTGTTTGCCGCGACGCGCCTTTGTCCGAAGCGAACAAAATAGCCTTCGCCGGCGGCAACGCCGAAAACTGCTCAAAATCTCCCGACGAGAGCATCTTCAGATTTTTGGCCGGGCGACGAAAACTAGGAACTCCCTCGCGGCGGCAATAAAAAAGGTTTTTATAGCGCGCGGCGCGCGGTAGTCCGTAAAACCGCTTTTCGCGCCTGACGCGTCCGGCCTCCGCCCCAATAATTCCTTGACGTTCGCTCCTCCCAGGGATATGTAAACGCTGTATCACTCAATCCTTTATTTGGCACGGAGGGAAGATGATTCGCTATTTTCTCGCTATCGCGTTGAGCGTTCTTTTGATATCGCAAGCCGTCGCGGCTGAAAAATACATCGTCGCCAGCGACTGCACATGGCCGCCAATGGAGTTGCTCGATGATCAGAAACAGCCCGACGGCTATTCCGTCGAGTACCTCAAGGAAATGACGAAGAAGGGCGATCTGGATCTGGAATTTCAGAACATAGCCTGGGACGGCATTTTCGGCGGCGTGGCCACCGGCAAATACGACAATTGTCGCCAGTTCGACCACCATTACGCCGGAAAGACAACAGCAGTTTGATTTCAGCGATCCCTATTACGAAGTAACGCAGGCCGTGGTGCTGCCCGCCGGACAGCAAATCCAGAGCCTGGCCGATCTCAAGGACAAAAAAGTCGGCGGCCAGATAGGCACCACCGGCATCTTCGTAATGCGCAAGGCCGACGTCGGCGCCGATTTGCGCGAATACGACGACGTGGGCCTGGCTATTCAGGATCTCGTCGGCGGCCGATTGGACGCCGTTATTTGCGACGATCCCGTCGCCATGTATTATGTGAACAAAAAACCGGACACAGCCGGAAAGATCAATCTTTCTTTTAAAACCGACGACAAGGAACAGTACGGCTTTACCGTGAAGAAGGGGCGCAAGGATCTGGTCGAAAAACTCAACGCCGGCATCAAATGGATGCGCGAAACGGGCAAGGAAGCCGAATTGCAGAAAAAATGGATGGGAGAATAACAAGCTGACATCCGGCCGTCCGCCCGCGCGGCCAGGGCTTTCCGCTACTGCGGGCCTCGCGGATTTTCGCCGTCCCTCCTCTAGTCCATAGCTGGTTGAAAATGAAATTCCCCAGCCCGTTATGGCGGCTTCGCGGGGCGCGGACGCGCGCGAAATTACCGCTCGCAGGAAATTTCCTCGCGGTTAGGGGAGGAGTTTCAAGCGAAATTTGTTATTGGAGACAAGTCAGACAAACCGGCCGGCGAGTCTGACTTTATTTTTTGCTATTTCCAAAAAGGGACGACTATAATGAACAAAGACGCCGACGAAGGAAAAAAGCGCGAAAGAAAGCGCAACGTAAAGCGGGGATTCCTTTGGATGGGAGCCAAATCGACGCACCGAATTATTCCGGAAAACGAGCTGGGGCCTGAAAGCAAAGCCAATATAGTAATGGTTACCGACGGCGCGTCGATTCCCAATCCCCGGGAATTGCGCCTGGTTAACGCCTGGTCCATATCCCTCGTCGGCGCGGTGGGATCCCTGCTCGCCCTGTGCCTGATCTGGCCCGATCCTTACAGGCGCATCCTTCTTTATCTGCCGGACGGCGTGGTCATCACCTTTGAGATAACGATTCTTTCCATTTGCTTCGCCATTCCTCTGGGCTTGATCACTGGCCTGGGGCGCATCTCGCGCAACCGCTTCATAAATCTGCTGGCCTCCACCTATGTGGAAGTGATCCGCGGCATACCGCTCCTCGTTCAGCTCTTTTATATTTATTACGCTTTGTCCAGATTTTTCCAGGTCAGCGGCATAGTCTCCGCCGTCACAGCAATAAGCGTATGCTACGGCGCGTATATGGGCGAAGTGTTCCGGGCCGGCATCCTGGCTATTCCCAAAGGTCAGACGGAAGCGGCGAGATCCTTGGGCTTTAACAAGTTTCAAACCATGTTTTACGTAATCCTGCCGCAGGCCTGGCGAACCATTCTGCCGCCGGTGGGCAACGAATGCATAGCCATGCTCAAGGACACGTCCCTGGTCTCGATTCTGGCCGTGCCGGATATCATGCAAAGGGCGCGCAGCTTTGTGGGCACTACTTACCTGTATTTCGAAACTTACACGGTCGTCGCCCTGATTTACCTGATTATCACCCTGCTTCTCTCCAAATGCGTCAGCGCCATGGAAGGCAGATTGAATTATTACGACGGAAAATAGAAAATTTTTGTAATGATCCTTTTACAAAAGTCAGAAAATATGTAAGGTTTTACCGGGATTATTTTTTCGGGATACTTTAAGATACAGGAGTAAAAATGTTCTGCGATCAATGCGAGCAAACCGCCAAAGGCGTGGGCTGTACTATAACCGGCGTATGCGGCAAAAATCCGGAAGTGTCTCATTTGCAGGATCAGCTTGTCTATCTGCTCCGTCGCCTCTCCGTTCTGGTCAATCAGGCCGAAAAGAAAGGCATCGACGTCGTAGGCTACGACGATTTTATCGCCGAGGCGCTGTTCGCGACTTTGACCAACGTCAACTTTGATCCGGCGGCCATCCGGAAATTTGCCCTCGACGCTTTCAATTCCTGTCGGACTCTCGCGGCTCAAACAGGCGAAACACCGGAGGATCTCCAGCAAACCTTCGACGAATATCTGGCCGGTCTTACCGAAAAAGTAGTGGGATTGGGAGCCTTCAGCCCGGACGCCGACGTGGACAGCGCCATGCAAACGCTTCTTTTCGGACTGAAGGGTCTATGCGCGTACAAGACGCACGCGGCCAGAATGGATCAAAGGGACGCGGATCTGTCCCGTTTTGTCCGCAAGGCCCTGATCGCCGGCACGGAGTGGGATCAGGAAACGCGCGATCTTGGCGGCTGGCTTGGCATTGTTCTCGAATGCGGAACAGGAAGCATAAAGGCCATGGAGCTTCTGGATAAGGGCAACACAGAGCGCTTCGGCAATCCGGTTCCTTCCCCGGTGTCCCTGGGTCATAAAAAGGGCAAGGCCATCATGATCAGCGGCCATGATCTGCCGGATCTGGAAGCGTTGCTGAAGCAGACCGAGGGCAAGGGCATTAATATTTACACGCACGGCGAAATGCTCCCCGCGCACGGTTATCCGAAACTCAAGGAGCATAAGCATCTGGTCGCCAATTTCGGCTCCGCGTGGCAGAATCAGCAGAGGGAATTCCCCAAATTCCCCGGACCCATCCTGTTCACGACCAACTGCCTGCAGAATCCCCGCGACTACGGCGAGCATGTGTTTACAACCGGAAATGTGGGCTGGCCCGGTTGCAAATATTGTCATAGCCAGGACTTTTCCGAAGTGATTGCCAAAGCACAGGAAATGGAAGGCTTCGACGACGATTACGAAGGCGAGGAGATTCTCACCGGCTTTGGGCGCAAGACCCTCGCGGACGCGGCTCCGGCCATCCTTGAGGCCGTAGCCAACGGCGCGCTCCGGCATATTTTCGTGGTCGGCGGTTGCGACGGCGCATTCCCCTCCCGCAAATATTACACGGAATTTGTCGAAAAGGCCCCGCATGACACCGTCATCCTCACCTTGGGTTGCGCCAAATATCGATTCTATGACAAGAAACTTGGGAAACTGGGCGATTTTCCCCGTTATATGGACTGCGGCCAGTGCAACGACGCCTATACGGCCATTAAAACGGCGCAAGCCCTGGCTGGCGCTCTCAAATGCGACGTAAACGATCTGCCCCTTTCCCTGGTCCTGGGCTGGTACGAGCAGAAAGCCGTCTGCGTGTTGCTCGCGCTCCTATCCCTTGGCATAAAGAACATCATCATTGGACCCACATTGCCGGCCTTCGTTTCCCCGGCCATTCTCAAGGTTCTGGTCGATAAGTTTAACCTAAAACTGATCACGACTCCGGACGAGGATCTCAAAACCTGTCTGGCTCAAAAGTAAATAACGTTTATAGCGCGTCTCCCGTCGTCATTGGCGGCGGGAGACTTTTTCGCGCGAGTCGCGGCTCCGCCGGTCATCGACGCGCCGCAATTAATTTTTAATTTGCAAAGGCGGAATAAATGCGTCGCAAGGACAGGGAAAACAACAGTCCGGAATTTTTTGAGCTTGTCTTCGACAAAGCGGCAATAATTAATATCGCCTTCCGCGACGAGCCTTTCCCCTATTGCCTTCCTTTTAATTTTGGAAAGATTGAAAATAAGATCTATATCCATTGCGCCAAAGAAGGCAGAAAACTGGACTTGATTCGCGCCCATCCGGAGGTCGCGTTCAATCTGGCCATTGACATCCGCATCGATCGCGAAAAATATACGACTTATTTTAAATCCGTCTGCGGAACGGGGCAGGCGTCCCTCGTGGAAGATCCCGCCGAAAAGGCCGCGGCCCTGGACGCCATAGGCGAAAAATACGCCGCGCTATGCCCCAGACCATCTCCCATGAGCTTGCTCAACCGGGTAAGCGTTATAAAGATCGCGATTTTATCCCTTTCGGGCAAAAACTGCGAGCCGCGCGAAGACTGATTTGCTTTTCGCGTCCCGGATTCGCGCCCTTCGCGAGACGGCGCGAAATTTTCTTGAATCCTGGCGAACTTCGCCGACCAGCTTCTGGCAACGGGCGCTTTTCGCGACGTTCTGGCTTTCCGTCGCTCTTTTTCCCATCGGTTACGGCTTCCGCGAAGTCATGCCTCCCTTATGCCTGATCTTTCTTATTCTGTACTACCGGCATGGGTGGCGCGAAAGCGTCCTGGCCAACCTGAGCGTCCGTTGGCTTTTTTTCTTCGCGGCCGCCCTTGTCCTGATCGGCGTAATATTTTCCATTCATCCCTTGAATTCGTTGCTTCACGCGGGAATGGGCGTCAACAAGGCCTATATCCTGCCTTTTATAGCCATGGAATGCGTCAAGAGCGGCAAACAGCTTCGCCTGCTCGTCTGGGCATTCGTCTTCGCATGTTTCTGGGAGGGGCTCGACGGCCTTTGGCAGATATATACGGGGCGCGATTTCATCATGGGTTATCAGCCCAACGCCGGCCGGTTAACCGGCAGTCTGGGCGACTACACAGTCGGCAATTATCTGGCTCTGGCCTTCGTTCCCGCCTGCGGCGTCTGGTTTATTCTCCGGGAGAAAATGGGCCGGATAGCCGTCGCTTTTATTTTTTGCGCCGTCTTCTGGCCCGCCTGGATTTTGCTCGTTGGCGCGTCCAGTCGCAGTTCGATCCTCGCCGTCGCTGGCGCCGTGTTTCTCTGGGGCCTTCTCTCGCGCGGCCCGCGACGCGCGGGAACCTGGCTATGGCCCGCCCTGATTCTCTGGCTTTTCTCCCTCTGTCAGCCTGGGCGACTGGATCCCGCGGCCGTCGCTTCCGACAATCGCTGGGATCTCTGGGGCCTGGCCTGGAAGGTATTTATGGCCCATCCCTTTTTCGGGGCCGGAGCGGGGCAGTATAACGCGGCTTTCAGGGAAATGGGGCTGGCGCCGGCCAGGGAAGCGATCACCATAAGCCATCCCCATAACCTCTATCTCGATATCCTGTGCGCCCATGGCTTGACAGGCTTTTTTTGCGCCGCCGTTTTTATCGGAGGTTTCCTGCTCTGGACCCTGAAACGGATATATCCGAGGATAAAAAACGGGGACGAAGGGGGAGTTTATTGGGCGCTTACGGCCTGGTTCTGGCTGGGTTTCGTCGCCTGGCTCATCAATGGCGTGTTTGGCCACGATTTTTACCGGATCTGGTGGCTGGCCGAAGCCATGTGCGCCCTGGGCGTAACTATTGGGGCGGTCAGCCTTGACGCGACCAGGGCCGAGAAAAACGAGCTATAGTAAACCGGGGCGCTCGCGGGTAAAACGGGTTTCGTCACCGGTCTCGCGCGAGGGCGTCCGGAGCGAAAAGCTGGCGCGTCATTTTTGGCGGCGCGCTTCTTTTAAAATCTTTAGAGCTTCTTTTTTTGTGGGAATTTTGCCCTGGCAGGCCGCGTTTTGCAGTTTGTTTTCAGGACAATAGCCGAGTTGGACGCAATTGGGGCCGGCGTCCTCGAACAGATCAGGCGCCGCTTCCTGGCAGAGCCGCAACATCTTCCAGGCGAGATCCCGGATCTCCGCCTGGGCGTTTTTGCAACAGCGGATGGCGAACCAGTCAAGCAGGGCGTGGGCGTTCATGCCGATGATGCCTTTGAACACTGTCGCCTGCGGTTTGAGATAACGCAACTCTTCCTCCGGCAGACCGGCGCGAGCGCCGGCGTCGTACCACTGCGCGGCGAGATCGGCCAGATCCTTGCCGGACAAGGTCGCCCTCGAGCCGTCCGGCAAGGTCAAGAGCGCGGAAAAGGCGGCGACTTTTTCCGGATACGCGACTTCGAACACGCGCTTGCCGGCCAGTTCGGCCCGTCCGGATTTAATGAGATATGAGGCGAGGCGCTTGCGGACGAGTTGCGTTTCCGTAACCCGGGAATAACCGTCGACGCCAAACAGAAAATAATCGAATTCCAGGGCCGCGCGGTGGTTGCTATCCAGTATATTGCGAACTATTTGTTTCGAATAGGGCGAAGCGGCGATCTCTTCCAGCTCCCTTTCGCTGCGGACAAAGCGGGCGGCTATATCGGTAAAGATCTTTCCGCCGCCGGCCAGCAGGATGACCTTGCCCGAGCCGGTAAAGTTTTCTTTCAGCATTCGTCTCTCCCCGCGCCTCCGGATCGCGAGGAGATCCGGTTTTGCCTGTGGCGAATCGTCATTAAAAATGTTAAAAGCGAGCGAACCGGGAATGTCGCAGGCATTCGCGGTTTTGACCGAATACCATTTAGTCAGCGGTTCGTAAACCTGGACGCGAATTCCATGACGAACAAATGAAAGACGCGATCCGGGCTGTCATCCCTTGTTAGCTATAAATAAGCCAGGCTGGAATTTCCGGATTGGCGGCCGGAGGCCGAGTGAAAATAGAATGTCCTCAGTGCGGATTTCATCGCGACGTAAACGAAGACACATTCGCGGGTAAAGAAACCGTCATCGCCACTTGTCCGCAATGCCATTTCCGGTTTCGCGTCTCCGCGAAAAACGGAACTATTGGCCCCGCGCCGGCCACCCCTAAAAAGCCCGCGGCTCCCCCGCAACCGCAAGAGGAAGAGGAGGATATTCGCTTGGTGGCGAAGCGCGCTTACGAGCGCGAGGCGGAGCGATTCGCGCCTGGCAGAAGTTCCAAACCCATAAAAAACGACGGTGGCATTTCTATCGCGGCGCTTGTCAACCCGTGGGAATTCGCGCCTGGCGAAGCGGGCTGGTTCTCGGCTTTTTATCAGACAGTCGTCCGCGTCATGTTTTCCGCGAGGCTGTTTTTTAGCATGCTTCCCAAGGATGCTCCCAAACAGCGCGCCTTCGTGTTTTATTTGATAGTCGCGGTCATTCAATGCGTCATGGAGCGCGTCTGGTCCTATGTGTTTTATAATTATTTCAGCGATAAATTTATGGACGATCCGCAAACGGCGGAGCTTTTGAAACTCTTGGAGCCGGACTCGAATCTCTTGCTGGACGCTGTTTTAAGATGCGGAATCCTCGTCTTCCAATTATATTTTTTCAGTTTGATCATGTGGCTCGTTTACCGGCTTGTAGCGCCGGCCAAAAGCGATTTTTCCCTCGTTTTCCGGATAATGGCTTACAGCGCCGCGCCGTCCCTCCTTTGCGTGGTTCCGGCTATCGGCTCCATGGCCGGACTTTTCTGGGGACTTGGCTGCCTTGCCGTCGGTTGCAAGACCGCCATGGAATTGTCCTGGCCGAAAACCCTCGCCGGCTTCGCGCCTCTCGTCCTTTTTTTCGCGCCATTGCTCTCCGGAGTTTCCGCCCTGTTAGGACAATGAATGTCTAGGAATAAATTTTGCAAATGTCAATAAAACGACAGATAAATTTCAGTTCTGGAGAATAGATATGAAGCGGAGTTTTGACGGTCCGGCGTCGGGCGGCTTCGTCCGCGGCCTCGCGTTAAAGATTATGTTGATATGCGTTATGGTTGGAGCCAGTCTGGGTTGCGCCAGATCGCCGGACGACAGTTATTCCAGCGTTTCGCTGACCGGCGATTTCAGCGCGCCATTCCAGATTCTTACCGATAATTTTGTGCGCAGGCAACCTCCGGCCGTGTATGTGCGACCGCAGTCGCCGCTGGGATACAGGCCAACGGCGCTCATGGTGCCGTTGCGGACAATGCAGCAGATGACGAACGCCGTTACATTCAGCGATCTTATTTCGCGGCAGATCTGGCAGGTGTGGTTGTCGCAGGGAGCGTTTAGCACATTGGAATACGCGCCGCAGGCCGGTCCCTTCGAGCGCAACAGGGCGCTCGCGCTGGCCCGGCAGAAGGGAGCGCAGGTTTTAATCGGCGGCTTTATCAATCATTACATGGACGGCGGCAGCGGCGGCGAAAGCTCCATTTCGCTCTCCGTGGAAGCCTACGACGTAAAGACGGGAAACATGATCTGGTCCATCGCCCAGGGCGGCCTTATGGACAAAGAAAAGAAACACGATTTTTATCTTTTTACCATTACGGAGCGCAATCCGGCGGATCCGTCCAGCTTGATCGTCCGCAGTCTGGCCTGGGATATCGGCAATATCATTCTAAAATGGATCAATCCTGCCTCGGGCAACAACCAGCCTTCGACCTGGGATAGCATAACCGGCAACAAGGCGTTTTAGGAAAATAGCCGAGACCCGCCGCGAGGCGGGTTTTTTTTGCGTTCGCATTCCGGTTTAATCTTTTCCGGACGCAAACCGCTATTGGTTAGCCGCGAAGGTTGGGGGAACCGCGCGAGCAGCCATCGATCTCGACAGGGCGTCCCTATGATGTTATAGCGATTTGATTGAAAAGGCCAAAATACTCCGTCGACCGAGCGGCGTCCCTGGAATCGCGCCGCGACCGCGTCGACAGCCGCCAATATTCAGCTCAATAAAACGGAATAGGCCGCGTAATAGCATATGTTTGATTTTGATCTTCATTCAGCCCTGCGCATGCTCGCGGTGGCTCTGGTTCCGGCCATGCTGGGGATTATCCTGCATGAGGTCGCCCATGGCTGGGTCGCCCGTCTATGCGGCGATCATACCGCGGAATCCCAGGGCAGGCTTACGCTGAATCCTCTGCCTCATATTGATCCACTGGGGCTCGCGGTATTTGGCCTTACCAGCGTCGCGGGATCCTTTGTCTTTGGCTGGGCCAAACCGGTGCCGGTGGATCCCCGCAATTTCAGGGACGCGAAGCGCGACATGGCGCTGGTGTCTATCGCGGGACCGGCTACCAATTTTCTTCTGGCTATCGCCTTCGGCGTTCTGTTATGGGCTATCGTCAGAATCTTTCCGTATGCCGAACACAGCGCGAACTCTGTTTATAATTTCGCCTTGCAGTCGTGTCAGGCTGGCGTTCTCATAAATTTTGGTCTGGGCTGGTTGAATCTCATGCCGGTTCCTCCGCTGGACGGGAGTAAGATTCTCGCTTATTTCCTGCCGCGCGATCTGGCCTGGCGCTTTTTGAGCTGGGAGCGCTACGGCTTTGTAATCTTTCTATTGCTTCTTTTCACCGGCATTCTGGGGAACATTCTCGGTCCCCTGATAAGGTATTCGGCCATAGCGCTTCTTTCCCTGCTGGGCTTTAATTAAAGCGCCATGATGGACGAAGGATATATTTTATGAATGAAAAGAAACGCGTAGTCAGCGGCATGCGCCCCACAGGCCGGTTGCATCTCGGGCATTTTTTTGGCGTCTTAAAAAACTGGATCGAGTTGCAGAATAATAGCGAGGCTTATTTTTTTATAGCCGATCTGCACGCTTTGACCAGCGATTACGCCGATCCGTCGCAAATTGACTCTAATTCCCGCGAAATGGCCCTGGACTGGCTGGCGGCCGGTCTGGCTCCGGATAAATGCGTGATTTTCCGCCAATCGCGAGTTCGCGAGCACGCGGAATTATCCCTGCTTTTCTCGATGTTCACCCCACTTTCCTGGCTCGAGCGCAATCCTACGTACAAGGAGCAGATTGTCCAGATAAGCAACAAGGATCTGGGAACAGCCGGCTTCCTTTGCTATCCCGTTCTTATGGCGGCCGACATCCTGCTTTATCTGCCGGAGGGAGTTCCGGTGGGCGAGGATCAATTGCCCCATCTGGAGCTTACCCGTGAAATTGGGCGAAGATTTAATTACCTTTATGGCGACTTGTTTCCCGAGCCAAAGGCTATCCTGACCCCCGCGGCCAAATGTCACTGAGTGGATCGCAGGAAAATGTCCAAAAGATAGCAGCAATTATTTCACCAATGTGTCAGAATGAG
>CAMWPE010000071.1 GCA_947176055.1 uncultured Desulfovibrio sp. | reverse complement strand
TGTTTATATATCAATTAATTCGACTTCGTCCAGTTTCCCTTCCAAAAAGAGTTTGCCAGTCCGGGCGAATCTTTCCGGATTGTCCGTGGTAAAAAACCTGTCCGGAGCCGATTTTTCCCAGGCCAGGAGATTTGCGGCTTCGAGCGCGTCCCGGGCGCGCAGGGCGGTCGCTTTCGCGGAATCCACAATTTTTACCTTTTCGCCGACGACTTTTCGCAAAGCGGGGATCAGCAAGGGAAAATGAGTGCAACCAAGCAACAGTGTGTCCGGAGCGTCTGCGTCGGCGAAAATATCACCCAGGTATTTTTCGCAAATTTTTTCCGTGGCCTCGCCGGAAAGCCAGCCTTCCTCGGCCAGGGGCACAAACAGTGTGCAAGCGCGACTTACGACGCGCGTCCCGGGCGAGATGCGGGCGATAGCTTTCTGGTAGGCCTTGGCGCGGATAGTCGCTTCCGTGCCAATCACGGCGATCTTCTTGTTTTCGCTTACGCGAACCGCGGCTTCCGCTCCCGGATCGATAACGCCTATGACAGGGATGGAGCCCAGATATTCGCGCAAGGTGGGCAAAGCGGCGGAGGTCGCGGTATTGCAGGCGATAATCAGCGCCTTGATATTTTGCTCCCGCAGTTTTTCCGCTGCGCCAAGGGTATATTTGACGATAGTGTCCTTGCTTTTTACGCCGTAGGGCACGCGGGCGGTGTCCCCAAGATAGACAAGCGTTTCCCGCGGCAATAAATCGCGGACGGCCTTAAAGACTGTTAGACCGCCTACGCCGGAGTCGAAAAGACCGATGGGCAGGCTCGCTGATAAAGTCATGGTGTTCTCCGGAAAAGGACGCCGGACAACCGGCGCGCCAGGGATGAACCGGCGCCCGCCATTCCGGGCGCGTCGATAATAAACCGAAACAAAGTTATTGGCAATTTCGCCGTTGCCTGATTAACCTGTATTTTCGGGGGTAAAGCCGCGAGAGCCAAATTTTGAGCCAGAGCGAACTCGCGAGAGGCGGAACGACGCTCTATGATTAAACAAAAAAGCCCGGAGTCGGTCTCCGGGCCTGGGAATTAGAGGGATTTGATTAGCAGCGGGGAGCGGCGGACTGCGACACGCAGGATTGGCAGATGAAGCCGGCGGCGGTCCTGACGAAGGAATCCTCGTCGTAATCATCCTGGCTGGCGGAATTTATGCGGGCGCCGCAGATTACGCAGCAACCGTCAGTGTCGCGGAGCAACTCGTTGAGGATTGCGACGCCGGCGTCTTGAGGGGCGGAGCGACGCTTGTCGGATTCGCCGGTTTCGGCCCTCAACCCCTCCCGCGTCACGCGGAAGCGGGTAATCTTGAGAGGCAAGCCGATCCTGGCGTAAACGCGGAAAGCGGGGAGAGCGCGGCTGATCCAGCCAATCGGGACGCAGAAGAGCGAGGGATCAGCGTCGGGGTCAAAGAACTGGGAAAATTCGCGGTAAATGGCGTAGGCTTCGCCTTCGGGCATATTGTCGAGCGCGTCGTTCATTTGGTCCTCCCTGTTGTTGTCAGCCACCTTATTGCGGCGGTATGTGCCATTAAGGATCGATCTGGCCGCGTCGCGCAGATCGAAGATCGTGGGATTCTTCGCGGGCGTCGCGGGGACGGGCAGATCGTACGGATCCACGTCGGAAACAAGATCATGGGTTGTCGAGAAGGCCTTGTTCAGGGTCTCGATTCCGTGCTCGTGCTTGCGCGACTGTTGTTTGTAGGTGATGGCGAAAGCTTCGCCGCGCTTCAATTTGGACAGCTGGATGTCGGGATCGTAGCGTCTGGCGACTTCCTGCGTGACGGGATCGTCCTGGTAGAGCAGGATGCGTTGATTGCAGTTGGCTACGAAAGCGTCGACGGCGGCGCCAGTCTGGCCTTTGGCGATAAGCGCGGCCATGGACTGGGTGGCGGCGATGAAGGCGCAGTTAAATTCGCGGGCCACGCTGATGAAGTTCGTGTCCGAGAAGCGATTGTTCGAGAGGTCGCAGACCTCCTGAAACTCGTCTATGCAGATGAAGAATTTGCGCTCCTTGAAGCGCAGGAGGCCGAGGTCGCGAACGGCGGCGTAAAAGGCTTCGATCATCAGCCGGGAAAAGGCGCGTCCGGCTTTGCCGGAATCCAGGTCAAAGCGCAGAACAACGAGCTTGCCCTGGCACAGCCAGCTGGCCATATCTATACCGGGCGCTCCCTGGCAACAGAAATTGCTCTCGATGCCGGGCGTCTCCAGATAGGCGCGGAGAGCGGAGCGGGCCGTGTTCAGATTCCATGTCTGTTGCTCGTCGAAAGTATGGTCCCGCTTTTCGGAGTCGGTTTTCAGGACGTGAAAATGGTTGTTTTCTACCGAAGACTTCAAGCGCTCGTGATCGATATTATTCGGATCATATATCCTGGACTTGAAGAGATTATAAATCTTTACGGCTTCGGCGGGAGATTCCAGCATATCCAGAACAAGCCGGATATTCGGATCAAATTCCGGATATTTTTGAGAGAGGAAAAAGAGGGTCAGGACGCAGTCGACAGTCTGCATGACGCCGCGCATGACCCAGTCCTTGTTTGTGGACTCGCCATCGAAGAAATCCATGATGATGGCTTCAAAAAAGGCGCGCAAGGTATGAATGGACCAGCCCTTGAGGATATTCAGCTTTTGGGCCGACAGGGATGTGCCGAGTTCGAGATAATAGTTTTCCCGACCGGCATCCCTGATAAGCGCGAGCGACTTCGAGCGCAGGTTTCCCTTCACGTCAATGAGCAATCCGGCGCAACCGAGCGATACGAGCTGATAAAGAACGGGGAAGATGACGCTTTCGGTCTTGCCGGAGCCTGTCGTGCCCAGGACGAGCATATGATGGGCCGCGTCGGCGAAATTGATGAATCTGCGCCCTGAGTCGAATTCGAGGAGAACGTCTTCGCGGACGACTTCGATTTCTTCTTCCTCGACCGGAATTTCGCGGCCAAAGCCGATGGGACGATTCGCGATTTCTGGCGCGCGCGCCGCGCCGCCGAGTTTTTCATTCGTGACCTCGCGCGCGGCCATTAAAACCGCGCGACCGGATTCTTCAGCGTACTCAACGGGCTGTCTCATTTTTTTCTCCTTCGGATGCTTCATCCGTAGCATGAGGATATAACTAAATTCCGCGGAGCAGTCTTTGCGGGAATCTCGTTCCGCCAGACAAAGCGGGCTCCCTGTTTGTTTAGAACTTATGTACTCAACTCCAATTTGTCAACAGAAAATAATAAGCTGATAAAATTTTTCTTTTACTTTTTCCGACAGTTTTTTAGCGTCCAGACGCCGCGCGCTCCCTAAGTTCGCTAAACGAGCGGAGCGCGTTGAACGCTTTCGATATGACGGTTATCGTCGCCTGCAAGTAAAATTCCGAAGCGGCGCCGGGTCTATTTCATTCCCCAGCTCAGAGTCCCCATGGAGCTGGAGTATACGATAGCCGAAGGTCTGGAGCCGCTGTCTAGCCGGACGTCCTCGAGGATAATTTCCGTGTCCCCGGGAAGAGTATCCTCGAAATCGAAATTGCTCGCGGATTGTCTGGAGATAGCGAGGCCCGAATTATTCAGCCTGGAGCGGTATGCCGCGTCGACGCGTTTAATTAAATCGTCGTCGGGGAGAAGTTCCCGATTCTTTCGCATGGATTTGTCTCCTGTAAATTTATGAGCAAGTCGGATCTGACCGGCTCCTCCTTCGATTCGAGGCTTAATGGTGATTCAGTCCCATGTTTACCGGCCTGAATACACATTATGTACTAAAGGGAATTATGTCAACTAAAAAATTTTTTTTGAAAAAATTTATCTTTCATCCCCTCATATTCCGTCCTGGTATACCGCTCCGGCAAAGCTGGGGCGCCCGTTTCGCGGATAGGCGATTGGCTTTGCGAGCGCGAAAACGACCGGCGTTCGTGGGCTTGCGCCAGCTTGAAGCCGCTGTTCCAATTAAAAGAACTTCCAAAGAATTGCCTTTATATGCCTTTTAGTACA
Organism: uncultured Desulfovibrio sp.; assembly: GCA_947176055.1. Lineage (GTDB taxonomy): Bacteria > Desulfobacterota > Desulfovibrionia > Desulfovibrionales > Desulfovibrionaceae > Desulfovibrio. The sequence goes on along the minus strand of CAMWPE010000071.1, from coordinate 6,761 downwards.
TAATTACAAGTTATTAATTTAATAATTTTTTGCATTAAAGATCCGCAAAGAATCTTGAAGCGAGTCTTTTTTGCTTCTACAATGCGTCAGGGAGGCGAAATGGCTTTATTTGAGTATAACCAGCGACTGGACGACGCCGTCGCGAGTCTGATCCGCTCGCCGGAATTCGCCGATTTGAGCGCGGCGGAAGATTATTTGAAGGCGCTTGACGCGAAGACGCTTGAGATTCTGGCGGAGGCGTCGGGAGCGCCGCCGTCGACCGCCGTAGTTGCTTACTATTTATTAATGAACAACCGTTCTTGGATTAATTGGTCCTTCGCATGGCATGATCTCGAATTCTTGCTGGCCAATATTCTGACAAAGCGCGGCTGCGAGGGAGGATCGGTCGCTCTGACCGAATGGAGCGCGCTGCCCGCCGCTTTGCTTCTCGCGACCCGCGGCTGGAAGGTTTTTTTGCCTCCTCCGGAACGACATACGATAAGCGAACATATTTTGCGCGAGATCGTTCCCGCGGGCGAATGGAGAGAAGCGACCGCGGCCGATCTGGAGAACTGTTTTGTTATCGGGGAAGACAGGAGATTTATCCGGCAGGAGTGGCGAAGATTTGATTACAACTCGTTTATGAGCGCCAGGGAAGCCTGGCTATGGACTACCTGGTCCGCTCTGGGCGCGCAAAGCTCCGCTTTTCTTCGCGAAAGGCATACGAGGGAGTTTGGACTTGTAAGCGTATTGCAACTGCCCAGACCAAGACGGCAAAGACTGCCCATATACCCGGCCATGACGGGCTACGCGAAGGACGGCGGCGAGCTTATCCGGATGGCGCGTATTAAAGGACGCGGATCCGGCCTCGTTCAGGTAGATCAATACGAAGCGCTCGAGTCGCTCTTCGGCGCGCCAAAAGACGGAATGTCCGTCGACATTCCCCGCCTGGAACCAGGCAAGGACGGTAGCTGGAATTTAACTCCCGCCGCGTGGCTTCAAAAGGAGAGCGCCGGCGCGATCCGTTCGGACACTACCTTATCCCACTGCGCCTCCATCATCCGGTGCCAGATTATCCGGGAAAGACCGGAAGAAAACGTCTCCTCTTCGCGCGACCCCTATGTCGCCGCGCGAACTGTCCGCGAGGCGTCCATGATGGATCTGGATCCCGTCACCAATTTTTTGCGCGCCGATTGCGGTTACGACGTTGTCCACGATTTGCGGGATCCGGATGAAATTCGCAAATATGCCTTGCGAAAAGGCGATATTCTCTTTCCATTCAAGGGCTCCTCCGGCTCGCTGGGTCGCGTCGGTTTTGTGCCGGCGGAGCCGGAAAAACCTACGATTGTCAGTCCCGCTATTTGCGTGATAAGGGCCCATCCGGAAATCGATCCCGTATGGTTGTTCTGGTTTATGAATTGGCCCGCGACTCGCGAAGCTCTGGTATCCCGCGCCGTCGGCGGTCAATCCCTCACTATCAATATAAAAGACTTGCGAACCTTGCCAATTCTAAAGCCGACTCAAGAGGAACTGGACGCCGTTTTACAGAAACATGACGCCCTGCTATCCGGCATGAAATATATGGAAGCCATTCGCCAGGGGCTCGAAGCGGACAAGGAAAAAATGGACGCGCTGTTGCTTAAGTTGCAAAAAGACGCTGTATAGCCTGCTGGTCGCCGATCCGCGCGAAAGCCAGGACGCGGCGTCCGGGCATGGGAAAAAATGATCGCTTAATTTTAATAAATATTATAATATTTTTAATCGCGCGGATTATCCGGGAGCAATTGTAGTTTCCGGGCCGCGTGTCCTTTAGCCGGAGCGAATATGAAAATAGGTTTTTTTGTTCCTTGCTATATAGACGCTATTTGTCCCGAAGCCGCGATTTCCACTTGGAAATTGCTTAAAAAGCTCGGTCTGGATGTGGAATTCATAGAAGGCGCGGCCTGTTGCGGGCTCCCCGAGCATGATATGGGTTATATTGAGCATTCCTGCGCCATCGAAAAGGGCGTCGCGCCTTTTGTCGCGGACAAGGCTTACGATCATGTGGTCGTCCCCTCCGGAATATGCACCGGCCAGTTCCGGATGCATTTCGAATGCGCCGAACAGACTCCGGAAGTGGAGCATTTCCGCAAAACGGTCTGCGATCCGGTCGAATTGTTGCATGATATTCTGAAAATTGACGAGCTTCCCGGCAAGCCTTCTTTCCCGCATCGCGTCGCCTTGCATAACGGTTGCCATTCCTTGCGTTATCTTCATGAAGCCAGACCCTCGGAACTGATGATCAAACCCTTTGACAAATGCGCCGATCTTTTGGCGCTTGTGGACGGGATTGAGGTAGGCTACGCGGAGCGGCGCGACGAATGTTGCGGATTCGGCGGCGCCTTTTCCGTCTGGGACGCTCCCTGCGCCGGGCAACAGGGCAGGGACAAGGTGAGCGATTACGAAAGACAGGGCTTTAAATATGTAACGTCGCAAGATATGTCCTGTTTGTTGCATCAACAAACTGTCGCCCGCAAAAACGGCCTGGCTTTACAGATGTTTTATATTACAGAAATATTGAATGGAGACGCCGCCAAATGCGCCAGGTAAATCAGGTAAAACTCGGCGAAGAGTTTATAAACAAAAGGGAACATCGGGAAAGCCATGATCGCTGTCTCTGGGCCGCGCGCATGCGCCGCGACACTGTCGCCGCCTCCATACCGCAATGGGAGGAGATGCGCGCGCTCGCGTCGGATATCAGAAAACACGTTCTTTCGAATCTGGATCAATATCTTGAGCAGTTCGCAAAAAACGCGGAATCCAATGGCTTTCATGTCCATTGGGCCAAAGACGCCGACGAGCATAACCGGATTATTCTTGACATCTTTAAAAAGCGCGATGTTAAGGTGGTGACTAAGGGCAAGTCCATGACAATGGACGAATGCGGTATGCGCGAGTTCCTCGAAAAAGAGGGCATCGAGATAAACGAGGCGGATTTGGGCGAGCGCATTCAGCAACTTGACGATCAGCGACCTTCGCATATCGTCATGCCGGCGATTCACAAATTGCGGAGCGACGTGGCCGATATTTTCGCCCGTAAGCTGGGATCGGACAGGGATATCGATGATCCCCATTATTTGAACAGCGTAATGCGCGCCGATATGCGCAAGCGTTATGTCCGCGCCGACGCGGGTATGAATGGCGTGAATTTCGGCATAGCCGAAACCGGCGGAATAACGGTATGCACCAATGAGGGCAACGCCGATATAAGCGCCAATCTGCCGCCGCTCTTCGTCGCTTCGATGGGCATCGAAAAAATCCTGCCTCGACAGTCGGATCTGGCCTTGTTTATCCGCCTGCTTTCGCGCAGCGCCCTCGGCCTCGATATTACCCAATATACTTCGCATTACCATGGGCCGCGAAAAGGGCAGGAAGCGCATATCGTCATCCTCGACAATGGCCGGAGCGACAGGCTTTCGTCGTCGGATTACTGGGAAGTGTTGAAGTGTATCCGGTGCGGAACCTGCATGAACACCTGTCCCGTGTTTCGCCGGACGAGCGGCATAAGCTATGACGCGACATATATGGGACCGATAGGAATTGTCCTCGAGCCCAGTTATGATCTGTATAAGTACGCGCGGTTGCCCTATTCTTGTACCCATTGCGGGTCTTGCGGCGACGTGTGTCCTGTGCAGGTGCCGATTCCGCGCTTAATCCTGTACTGGCGCGACGTTGTGGTGAAACAGGGTTACGGCGAAACAATGCATAACCTGGAGCAAGCGGCCGCCGAGCCGATTTTGAAGAATAGCCGCAATCTCATGCTGGCAGAAAAAATAGGTCTCTGGGCGCTCAAGAATTTGCCAAAGGGTCTGACGGAATCGCCTCTGCTCAATCCCTGGGCTAAAGAACATACCAATCCCGAGCCGCCAAAAGAAACTTTCCGTCAATATTACAATCGCGAAATTAAACCTCAAATCGACGCGGACGGAGAAAAAGCGGGGGAGAATAAATGAACGGAGAGGCTAAAAACGAAATTCTCGCGAAGATCCGGGCCGGAAAGCCGGCTTCGCAGCCATTGCCGGACTTTCCCATGTATCCATACGAGGGAGATCCGGAAAAAGGATTTATCGATCATCTCCTGGGATTTGACGGAAGAGCAATAAAATTTCGGTCGCGCGAAGACGCGGTTGAATGGTTGAAAAATCAACCGGAGATGGAAGCGTCTAAAATTATTTATTCTTCGGTTCCCTATATCGAAGGCAATTTCGGCGAGGACGAACTCGCGGATTTGCGCGAAGCCCAAAAGATAGAGACCTGCGTTACCGAAAGCGAAATGGGCGTGGGGGAGACCGGTTCGGTCTGGGTAACGGACAAGAGCCTGCGCCATCCCGTATGCGCCCTCCTCTCGCGCCGGATGTTCGTGTTCCTGGATCGCTCGAAACTTAAAGGCGGAATGCACGAAGCTTACGCCAGTATAAAGCTGGGCGATAATCAGTACGGAGCCTTTTATTCCGGGCCTTCGGCCACGGCGGATATCGAAGCCGTGCGAATAACCGGCGCGCAAGGCCCCCTCGCGCTGACAGTATTATTGTATAATTGCGCGGACGCGAAAGAGCCTCCGGAATTATTGATCAGCCCCAACGCCGATTCGTCGGTATGGGAGAAGTATTTGTAGGGGGAAAGGGAGCGGGTAAGGGAAAGACGCGAATGTAAGCGTTTTATTCTACGATAAAGATTTCTAGAGATATTTATATATCATGGTTTGTAGGCATTGATATTTTAGAGATTTAATAGAAAAAAGGTGTTCCTACACACAACAATTTAACCCTCCCAATGAGGATTAAAAATGGGAACACCTCTTATTTCAAAAAAGCTGTTAACAGAATACGCAGACATTTACCAGTCCAAAAATCCAGAAAAAGAGTAGGCGACCGCAAGGTTATAAGCGGTGTACTTTGGGAGATCCGCGCTGGCTCGGCCTTGCGTCAACTGCCTGAATTCTTTGGGAAATGGACTACAATTCATTCCAGATTCAAACGCTGGAGCAAAGCGGGAATCTTTGAAAAGATTTTTAAAATATTTGCTAAAAGAGTTAATAAGCAATGTCATGCCATGATGGATTCCGCCTATGTTAAAGCCCATCGCGCAGCTTCAATTTGCGCATGCAAAGATAAAGACCGTAAAATAGGAACAAGCGGAGGCGAAAAAACAACCAAAATACATATTTTGCGCAATGAAGCGGGAATACCGTTTGAATTTATAATTATAGGCGGGGGATTCATGACGTCAAATTGACCCTTGAGCTGTTAGGCAAGCATCCGCTAAAAGGCCTCATAGCTGATAAGGCAATGGCTCAAAGGAAGCGCGCGACGAAATGGAGCGAAGAAAAATTGAAATATGTATCCCGCTGAAATCAAACAGCAAATGCCCCTGGACATATGATGAAAAATAGTACGGGAAACACTATAAAATTGAAAATATATTCGCCAAACTGAAAGATCTAAAAGGTATTACGCTCCGTATGCGCGGATGCGCTCATACCTTTACATCGCTTGTATCATTAACCTTAATCAGGCTTTATTTTTAATGCCTCCAAACCCTAGTCTTAACCTAATGGCATTGCAAGCTCTGGAGCTGCCTTCAATGACTTATTCAAGAAAATGGTCGGCTCCCTGAACAATGTCGGCGGATGCTTGTTCAATCTGTCATGGAAGGCTCCCAATTTAATCGAATTTGACTATCGCCACATGATGACTGTCGTTTGACATGAACTTCAGTTTCCCGAGCTTGTCCGTAAGGCGCGCGATCAACTCGCGTCCCAGGCCGAATCCGGTGTCTGCTGGATCAAGGTAAGAAGGCATCAGGCTGTTTATAATCTTGACCGTGCCACGCATTTGAATGACTTGTATCTCGTCTCCTGTCGAATGCTGGAATGCGTTCCTTATCAGGTTTTTCAGCGCGATCCTCACGGCCAGTTCAGGTTGGCGTAAAACATGAGGTTTTGCGTATACGTTCAAATTGCGCTTTTCTATCAGGTAGATATTTTTGAAATCGCTGATTATCTCGTTTATGAGATGGCACAGATCCACTTCCTGCGCGGGCAATTCGCTCGCATCGCGATTGAGCCAAAGTATGGTCTCTATCGTATGCGAAAATGTGTGGACGATTTCTTCAATTTCGATATGACTGGATTTAGAGTGGACGGATCGTTTTCACCCTTGCAGATATATTTCTGTAATAGATCGATACCCACCCGCATGACGCTTATGGGAGTCCGCAACTCATGACTGCAGAATTTCCAGAAGCGCTCCTCGGCTTCCACGCGCTCATATTCGGCGGTGAACCTCGATCTGATGAGTTCAGCGATGTCGTAAAGTTCGGGGTAGGCTAAATTCGGCAAAGGCCGATTCAGGTTTTCGGCCGAAATGCCGGTCGCCCAGCTCTCAAGCCTGCTTATGGGAGCCTCAACCCTGCGGATGATGGCCTTTATCAGGATTATCAGCGCTCCCAGCAGCAAGATGGAAGCTCCAGCAAGAATCCAAAGGGTCTGCAATACCTCAGGCTTGATAAAAGCGTCCGCTTCGCTCATCGGAACGAGCAGATAGGCCAGATAATCCTTGCCGTCGATCCGCTGCCTTACAAGGAAGAACACGCTTTCAACCTCCCCCTTCCCTGTATCGATCGCGGTCCTGTACAGAACACCGTTTTCAAGATGCTCGGGAAGGAGTCCATCCGATGAAGTAGAAGACATTCCATAATTCTGGAAATTTTTTAAATTTAATCTTACGCTCAAAAAATGAGCA
>CAMWPE010000070.1 GCA_947176055.1 uncultured Desulfovibrio sp. | reverse complement strand
ACTTGCCGTCATAGCGATAGGCCATGCGCCAGAGCTTGCTGCCATTTATGGGCACGTATAGAAAAAGTCCGCCGCCATCAAAATACTTTCTGGGCTTTTCTTCCGGTTTCAGACTGCGAATGTGGGTATCAGTCAAAGGCATGTTGGTTACCTCCACCTTGTTGGACAATGAGATACCCACCTGGACAAGAATACTTATATTTCAAGCTGTTGCCTGTGTGGGTATCGAAATTCAGCATAACACAGCGATGCCTACAAATATACCCACAAAAATTGTGGATGCAACAGGACTTGAGTACACTTTGGGAAACCGTACTGGAGCGTTAAAACAAGTAATGCCAAGGCTTTTTACACCATGGCATTCTTCTTTATACCCAAATTTGGCGTCCTCAAGGGGATTTGAACCCCTGTTACCGGCGTGAAAGGCCGATGTCCTGGGCCGACTAGACGATGAGGACTTTTGGCTGGGTTACAAGGATTTGAACCTTGATTAACGGAGTCAGAATCCGTCGTCCTGCCAGTTGAACGATAACCCAACGCGCCATAAAAATATGGCAGTCGCGGCTAATTGTCAATAAAAATTTTAGTTTGTAGCCGGACTTTTCATAAGGCCAGGGGCAAAATCCCGTCAAGCGCCGTCCCCTCCGGCGTAAGACGCGCGACGCGCGCGTAAATTTCCACACCCGCCATTCGCGCCTCTTCGAACAGGCGCGCGTATTCCGGATCGATGCTCGCCGCCGGGGCGAAAGCGACCGCGTCCCCGCGCCCGACGAAGTAGAACATGGCCGCCCGCTCGCCCTCGTTTACAATGTCAATAAGCTCAATGAGATGCTTTTGGCCCCGGACAGTTTTCGCGTCGGGAAAAAGCGCGATATTGTTTTCGACCAGGGTCGCGCTCTTGCATTCGATCCAGAGGCGGGGCAAATCCGGGCCGGTCAGAGCCGCGTCGACCCGGCTGGCTCCCCTGCGAACTTCGCGCCGGATCGAGGTATAGCCCCTGGCGAAATCGAGGTCTCCAGCGTGAAAGGCCGCTTCCAGCATTTTGTTGGGAAGGGCTGTGTTGACGCTGGCCCAGCCGCCCGGCAAACGGATTCGCTCGAGGGTATAGCGGGATTTGCGTCGGGGATTGGCCGCCGGCGAGAGGATAACGTCCCTCCCCGGCTCGAGCAGGCCGGTCATGGAGCCGGTATCGTTGCAATGCGCCCAGATCCTTTGGCCGCCTGTTTCGACCTCGACCAGAAATCTTTTTTCGCGACGCAGGAATTTGCCGGGCGCGCAATCCGGAGGCAAAGGAATAAAAGGCCCGTCTCTCATTTTATATACGGTTTAAGCTCGGCGACCGCTCTTGTCTTCCGCGAAATAGCGCCGCTTAATCCAAAAGCCAATTACTTAAAGCCGCCGGGCGGTTGCAAACAAGCGGACTCGCGCGTAAAATCCCGTCGGCGAGCGCTGGAATTTTTATCAATTATTCCGCGAAAACGCGAAACTTTTTTTGGGATCCGGAGATTCAAGATGCAAATTTCGGAAAAAATTGACCGGATAACGCCAAGCATGACGCTGGCTATAAACGCCAGGGCCCAGGAGCTGCGCGCCGAAGGCGCGGACATAATCAGCCTGGCTGTGGGCGAGCCTGATTTTCCCACGCCGGAATTTATTCGCGAGGCGGCGAAAAAGGCCATCGACGACAATTTCACACGTTACACGCCGGTCGCGGGCATACCGGAATTGCGCGAAGCGGCGGCGAATTATTTCCGTCGCTATTACCGGACGCCGGTCAAACCGGAGAGTATCATTATCGGCGCGGGAGGCAAGCAGTGCCTTTACACTTTTCTGCAGACAACGCTAAATCCCGGCGACGAAGTCCTGATCCCCTCCCCTTACTGGGTAAGTTATCCCGATATGACGCTTCTCGCCGACGGCAAGCCGGTGTTTGTAAAAACAGGCCCTGAAACCGGCTATAAGGTCGCGCCGCTTACGCTCGAAGATTACGCGACGGACCGGACGAAAGTCCTGATTCTCAATTCGCCCAGCAATCCGACGGGCGCGGTGTATTCGGATCGCGAATTCATGAACATCATGCGTTGGGCCCTGGCCCGCAATATTTATGTTCTCTCAGACGAAATTTACGATCAACTGATCTATCCGCCGGCGACGATGACCTCCGCGATCACCTGGTTCGAGCATTGCCCGGAGTTTGTCGGCGTGGTCAACGGTCTCTCGAAAAGTTTCGCCATGACTGGTTGGCGGGTTGGTTTCATGGCCGCGCATCCGGAAATAATCAAAAAAATGTCCGTAGTCCAGGGTCATAGCCTGTCCAATGTTTGCTCCATAGCTCAAAAGGCGGCTCTCGCGGCTCTCGCCGGACCCGACGAGCCTGTTAAGGAAATGCGGCGGATATTCGAAAAACGCCGCGATCTGGCCATGGAGCGAATCGGGACATGGAAAAATGTCCGTTGCCCGCGACCGGACGGCGCCTTTTATCTATTTGTCGACGCGAGCGCCTATTATAACGGGGAGAGACGCGACTCGATCCAGTTTTGTCAATGGTTGCTCGACAAAGCCCATGTGGCGGTTGTGCCCGGCGCGGCTTTTGGCGACGACAGATGTTTCCGGATCTCCTTCGCCGTAGGCGACGACAGGTTGCGGGAAGCGCTGGAGAGGATCGGCGAGGCGCTTGAGGATGCCTGACGCGCCTTATTCGCTCCAGTCTATGGCCCTGACCGGAACTCCCAGGCAAAAACCGGCCCCGCAGGGAATGGCCAGATCCGCGAAGTTTCCCTCGAGCAAATAGACGCGCCAATCATCGGGATTTTCCGCCGGGAAAGCGGCGGGGAAAGCTTTTTTCGCGGCTTCGGCCGAGGGATAGAGGACGAATTCCTGAACCGCCGGATTCAGGCGAACTTTGGCTCCCGCGGCCAAATCGATAATGAAATTGCCGGGCAGGATAGTCCACGCTTCCGGCGAGTCGGGCATGGGCGGACGCGGCGCGGGCTTTTCGGCGCAAGAGCAGAGCGCGACGCAAAGCGCCAGGAGGAGTAAGACCCCGCGCATTAGATCGCCATATCCCGCAGTCTCGCCATTCTTTCTTCCACGGGAGGATGGGAGCTGAACAGCGCCCCAATCTTCCGGTCCGTATCGAACAGCGGCGCGACTATGAACATTTCGGCTGTGCTGGGGTTGCCCCGGGAAAGAGGCGTCTGGCCGCTGGCCGCCGAAAGTTTGTAGAGAGCGCCAGCCAGGGCGAGGGGCTGGCCGCACAGCCTTGCGCCGGTTTCGTCGGCGAGAAATTCCCGCGACCGGGAAATGGCCATTTGAATCAAGCCCGCGGCTATAGGCGCGACGAGCGCCAGAATAATGCCTCCGGCGACGCCGGGACCGTTATTGTCCCTGTGGCCGAAGATGGCGCCAAACTGCAGCATATTGGCCATGCTGATCAAGGCCGAAGCCATCACCCCGGCTATTGTCTGGATTAGAATATCCCTGTTTACGATATGCCCGATCTCGTGGGCGATTACTCCGCGCAATTCTTCCGGCGAAAGGATACCCAAAATTCCTTCGGTTACGGCGACTACGGAATGCTCCGGGTCGCGGCCGGTGGCGAAAGCGTTGGGCGCTTGCTCGGGCGCGACAAAGATTCGCGGTTCGGGGATGCCCGCCCTCGCGGCCAGATCCCGGACAGTGTCGCTCAAAAAGGGCGCGTCCCCGGGCGAAAGCTCCCGCGCGCGGTACATGGACAGAACGATTTTGTCCGAATACCAGTAGCTTCCGACATTCATGACGATGGCCAGTCCGCAGGCGAAAATAACGCCGGCGCGACCGCCCAGCCAGCCGCCGAGGAGGATTATCAGGCCGGAGAGAAGCCCCAGCAACAAAACAGTTTTCAATTGACTCGTCATCCCAGTTTCCTTCGCCTGACAGCGTTGTTCTTATTTAATAAAACCGTTTTTTTTAAGCGTATATTTTTAGCGAAAATAGCTTCGCCGGAATAGAGGATTCCGCGCCGTTCATATTGTCGCGCCGGTTTCGCGCAACCAGATCTGGAGCACCAGCAGAGTCCACAGCGGCTTGCGAAGATCTTCCGCTCCCGAAAAGTGTCGCTCCATCAGCGTCCGGACAGCTTCGGGATTAAAAATGCCCTGACTCGCGAGTCTCGCGGGGGAGCAGAGCTCAAGAAGAAGCGGTTTAAGCTCGCCGCGCAGCCATTCGGCTACGGGTATCTGGAAGCCGCGTTTGTTGCGGCGCAGAATTTCGGGGGGCAACAGATTCGCGAACGCTTTTTTCAGTAGATATTTGCGTTTGAACCCGCGCAATTTGCAGGAAATGGGCAACTTGGCGACAAATTCGGCGACATGCTTGTCCAGGAAAGGCGAGCGGACTTCGAGGGAATGAAGCATGGAACACCGATCGACCTTTACGAGAATATCGTCGAGCATGAACTGCCGCGTATAAACGTAAAAAGCCCGCGCCAGTGGGGACGCCGCATCCGGCGGACTCCAGTTATCGTAGCGCTCGCGGGTGGGAGCGTATAAATTTTGATCCGCGAGAAAATCATCCGGTTCGGCGAAAGCGGCCAGCCAATCCCGCGAGAGAATTTTTTTCTGCGCTTCTCCTCCCAGCGCCGTAAGCATGGTCTCGACCCTCAACCAGTCCGGAGCCGCGGCGCCTCGCAAAAAAGTCTCGACGGCCAGCCTGGGATTTACGTAGCCCTGCGAGGAGGGCAAAATCCCGGCGAGAGGCTCTATAATTTTATTCCGGATCCAGGCAGGCAGGCGATTATACCAACCGGCGACGCGGTAGCCGATGTAATGCTCGTAGCCGGCCCACAGCTCGTCGGCGCCGTCTCCGCCCAGGGCGACAGTGACGCGCTCGCGGGCCAGCCCCGAAAGAAGCCAGGTAGGGGCGCAGGAGGCGTCGGCCATGGGCGTGTCCATGCGGCTTACGACGCCTGGCAGTTCGATGGCGCACTCTTTCGCGGAGAGGACGCGCTCATGGTGATCCGTATGAAAAGCCTTCGCGACTATATTTGCGTAACGCGATTCGTCATAGCTCGCTTCGGCGAAGCCGATGGAAAAAGTCCGAATCGGCGCGGGGGAATTTTTGGCGGCCAGTCCCGCTACGATGGAAGAATCGATGCCGCCGGAGAGAAAAATTCCGAGGGGCACGTCGCTGATCATGCGCGACGCGACGGCATTGTTCATTAAAGTTCGCAGCTCCGCGGCCGTTTCTTCTTCGTCCCCTGGCATGACGGCTTCGGGCCAGGGCAGATCCCAGTAGCGGCCGCCGCTTATTCCGCCATTTTCGAGAGCGAGCCAGCTGGCCGGCTCCAAAACGCGGACTTCTTTATAAACGCATTCCGGAGTCGGAACGTATTCGTAGGCCAGATAACGCATTAAAGCCTTGGGAGACAGGGAGAAATTGAATCCCGCGGTCGCGCGCAACGTAGTCAGGGAAGCGAGATCGGAGGCGAAGGCGAACAGACCCTTCTGGATAGTATAATAAAAAGGTTTTTTTCCGAAATGATCGCGCGCGCAAAAGAGCGTCCTCTTTTCCCTGTCCCAGAGGGCGAAGGCGAACATACCCTCGAGCCAATCGACGCAATCGCGCCCATAGCGCGCGTAGGCCGCGAGAATTACTTCCGTGTCCGATTGGCCGCGAAACTTTTGGCCTTCGCCGGTCAATTTTTCGCGCAGGCTTTGAAAGTTGTAAATTTCGCCGTTAAACACGACGCATAATTTTCCGTCGGCGCTCTCCATAGGCTGGGTCCCGCCGGCCAGATCGATGATGGACAGTCGTCTATGACCCAGGCAGACGCCAGGATCGGTCCAGATCCCCTCGCCGTCCGGACCGCGATGTTTCATTTTGTCCGTCATCGTTTTTACGCGATGACGGGCGCTCCCGGGCAATTCATGTCCGGAGACGGATACGATACCGGCGATGCCGCACATAACGCTTATTTAGCCTTCGTCTTTTTGTAAGCGCGGATAAAGTTTTCCGCCAGGTTTTGGGCGTTGGTTCGGGGATCGAACATACTCTTTGCCAATTCCGCTCCGTTTTCGCCCATTTTTAACGCTCTCGCCGGATCGCGGATCATAGCGAGCAAAGCTCCGGCCAGGGCTTCGGGATCGTTTGGAGGCACGGCCAGGCCGGTTTCTCCGTCGATAATCACTTCCGGCAAAGCGTTAATATTGGAACTGACCACTGGCATACCCGCGGACAGGGCCTCGATGACTGTGTTGGGAATTCCATCCCGTCTCCCTGAGGAATGGATGACGCAGGGCGCCGCGAAGATATCGTGGCTCGCGAGCAGACCGGGCAACTCGTCGTGAGAGACGAGACCTGGCATTTCGACAACGTTTTCAAGATCGAGACGTTTCCGGCGGGCGCGCAAGTCGTTTTCCAGATTGCCCAGCCCCATGACCTTGCCTCCCCCGCCGGCCAGGGTAAGTTTGAAATCGACGCCGTTCCTTGCCAGAATGGCGCAAGCGTCCAGGAGAATATCGAAGCCTTTTGTAACGTCGAATCGTCCCACCGCGAGCAGTCGCGTCGTTTTTTCTCCAAAGCGGCGGGGCGGCGCGATCGGCGGCCGCATGGCGAGGCCGTTGTATACCAGGAATGTTTTCGCGTCGACATCCGCGAATTGGGCTATTCTTCGCTGATCGGCGTGATTGTTGGCGCGTATGAAGGCGGCCTGGCCGAATTTATAGCGCAGATCGGGATCGGCGGGGTCGAGGTTGTCGCCGCGGGCCGAGAGACCGAAGGGAATGCCCGCCAGTTTCGCGCCGATCATGGCGGCCGTCGCCGCGCCCCTGGGCCATGGCGCGTAGGCCATGTCGATGCCGTCTTCCTTGAATTGTTTGCCCAGGCTGACGCCGGCCAGGAAACCCCAGAGATTTTCGCCAAAGACTTCGAGACTTGGCCATTTGCGGAGAAGAACGTCCCGCGCGAGACCGGCGACGAGGCGCGGAGAATGGCCGGAGGCCGCGCCAAAATCGGCCAGGATGGGCAACAGCGCTTTCAGGCCATGACGTTTAACCCGGTCTTTGGCCGCCAGCATCTCGCGGGAGCAATGCCGTAAATTTTCCCCGTAAAGAGAATAGACCTTAAGTGGAAGCCTGTCTCGGAGATTTTCAACCTCGCTAAAAATGAATGGTTGCGTAAAGAGGGGATACCACAGCGCGATATAGGCGAGATGGGGCGACAAGTTCGAGGGCGGGGAGGATGAAAAGGGGAAAGTCATGATCCGGTCACGGGGCTGCGATTTCGCGCCATGTTCCGTCGCCGGAGACAAGGGGGACGGAGGAAGACAGCGCGTCGCGCAAGCCGCTCATTGTTGTATGGATGACATTATAATTGTCTTCAAGCCACGCGACCCAGGCTGAAATCTTTTTTATAAAATTATTGACCTCTCGCTCGTCCCGCATTCGGGGGGAGCCGCCGGGCATAAGTTCCGACGAATGCCATGCCAGCGACAGAACCCTGTTTCCTCGCGCCAGGCTCGTCTTCGCGGTCAGTTTTAAAAGCCAGAGCGGATGCTCGACCGGGAGCAAGGTCAGAAGGCCCCAGTTTTTCAGACCGCTTCGCAGAAATGGCGGCAACCGCTCCAAATCGGGATGCAACGGCGTCGCGGTGACGGGAACTTCGAAAATTTCCCTTTCCCCGGCCCTTACGCGGAAAGGCGTTTTCGGCGCGAAAAAATGGTCGGCTCCCCGTTCGGGCGTCGCTCCCCGATGCAATGGCCGGACGGACGCGTCGCAGAGCACGCCGTTTTCCGCCAGGATTGGGAAGCGGCAGGGATGGAGATCCCAGCGGCCCATCCTGAAACTCGCGATTTTTTCTCCCTTGAAATCCGCCGCTTCGCGCAACAGAAAACGCAATTTTTTCGCGAAATTTTCATCGGATATTTCCGAGGCCGGAACGCGGCGGACGACGGCTTTCGAGCCTGAAGCGAGCGGCGGGGTGTTCCAGTGATGCAGGTGCGCGCCTATCTCCAGCTCTCCCCGTTTCCGCAACCGGTCGATTGTGGCGCGGGCGGTCTTGTCAGTCAACGCGGCGTGGGAGCAAAACAGGGTGGGTTTGAGCCCCTGATCGAGCAGTGGTATCAGGCGGGCGAGATTCGGCGCGTTAGCGATTTTTGGGTTGAGGCAGTCGTACGAGCCGGAAAAAAGGCCTTCCTCCTCAACGTCCACGCTGGCCGCGAGATATATTTTTTCAAACCGCTTTCCGTTTCGCATCGCGCAGGGCGTCCAGATAGAGCTTTTTCAGCTCTTTGGCGTTTTTTTCGGCGTCAAACATTTCCGCGACGAGTTTTTGGCCGTTTTTTCCCATTGTCAGGGCCGCCTCCCCGTGTTCCAGGGCGTAACGAATGGCGTTTGCCAGGGCGGCGGGATCTCTTTGCGGCGTCAGGAACCCTGTTTCGCCGTCGCGGATCACTTCGCCTATGCCGCAAACATCCGTCGCGATAACGGGCATACCCAGGGATAGCGCCTCCATGATCACATTGGGGATGCCGTCCCTGTCGCCGTTGACGTGAATTACGCTCGGCACGACCAGCAGATCCAGGGAGGCCATATAACGGGCCAGCTGATCGTTTGGCACAAAACCGGCGATATGAATGACGGATTCCAGGCCCAGTCTTTCGCGCAGATCGAGGAGTTTGCGCCGCCAGGGGCCGTCGCCGACCAGGGTTAATTCGATGGGAAAGGCCTCGCGTCGCAAGCGGGCCATGGCCGCGAACAGCTCGGGGAATCCCTTGGTGCGGGCGAACCGCCCCACGGCCAGGATTTTGTAGGGCGGGGCCGGGATTTTCCTGGACGAGTCCGAGGTTTTGCCAAAAGTCAGTCCATTGTAAACCAGGACAACTTTATCCCGTTCTTTTTCCGGGCAGAATGAAGCCAGGTATTCCGCGTTCGCGGCGTTGTTGACCCGGATGAAAAGCGCGGCGGCGGCTTTTTCCTTGAGGATGCCGTCCTGGGGATAGATATCGCCGGCCCTGCCAGTGAAGGCGAAGGGAATTCCGGCGAGCCTCGACGCCACCCAGGCGGCGGTGGCCGGACCGTTCGCCCACGCGGAATGGATCAGGCCGATTCCGTCGGCCCGGCATTTTTCCGCGAGCAGGAAGCCGGAAAAAAAGCACCAGGTGTTTTCGGCGAGAGCCTCGAGATTGCGCGTTTTCCGGAATAACGCATCCCGCGCGAGCCGCAGGACAAAGGCGGGGCGTTTGGCTAAAGCGCGGAAAAACGCGCGCAATATGGAAAAGGCCGCGCGGACGCCCATCCGGCTTACCGGCCCGGCGTATTCGCGCATTACCTTGGAGCAACCTTTCAACGCCTTGCCGTACATGGTGTAAACGCGAATATCCAGACCCAGTTCGCGGAGATCGCGGACTTCCTTGAATACGAAAGTTTCCGAAGAAAGAGGAAACCAGAGGAGGACATACGCTATGGGGGGCTGGACGGAATCGCGCGAAGCTTCGGTCATGGCCGGTCCGGGGATTGGGAGAGTTCGCGGAAAGGAGACTTGTTAGTCCTCGCTCTCCGCATAGGCGTCCCCGTGTTCTTTCCGGTAATCATCCACAATTTTTTTGGCTTTGGGCAATTCTTCGACAACCGCGTCCAGCGTTTTTTTGACCAGATCTTCGGTATGCGCGGCGGAGATGAAAAAGCGCAGACGCGCCAAGCCTTCCTTCACGGCGGGGAAAGCCACGGGCATTACGTAAATGCAGCTTTTGAAGAGCGATTGGGATAAGAATCCCGCGACCATGGAGTCGCCCACTATTACCGGCACTATGGCGTAGCCCTGCGCGGCGCCGGTGTCCAGTCCCAGGCTTTGGGCGTAATCCAGGAAAAATTTGCTGATTTTTTGCAGTTTCGTCAC
The DNA here is from genome assembly GCA_947176055.1 of uncultured Desulfovibrio sp. GTDB lineage: Bacteria > Desulfobacterota > Desulfovibrionia > Desulfovibrionales > Desulfovibrionaceae > Desulfovibrio. The sequence goes on along the minus strand of CAMWPE010000070.1, from coordinate 925 downwards.
CCTTTCGGGCTCGCGGAGCATTATTTCCAGCGCCTTGTCGCAAGCCGTCGCTATGACCGGCGGCATCCCCACGCTGAAAACAAAGCCCGGGGAACCGTATTTAAGGAACCGGATTATATCCGAGGAACCGGCGATAAAACCTCCGCAACCGCACATCGCTTTTGAGAGTGTGCTCATCCAGAGATCGACTTCGCGGGGATCGATGCCGAAATATTCGCTGACTCCCCTGCCTGTTTTGCCCAGGGTGCCCAGGGAATGGGCTTCGTCCACCATTAGGAGGGCGTCGTATTTGTTTTTAAGCTCTATCAGTCTTGGCAAATCGGGAATATTGCCGTCCATGCTGAAAAGGCCTTCGGTGACGATAACGGCGTGCTTATGGTTTTTCCGGTTTTTCTCGAGCATCTCCTCCAGCGAATCGCAATCGTTATGAGCGTAGGAGAAACGGGCCGAACCGGAAAGGACGGCGCCCTGAACAAGGGAGTTGTGGGCCAGGCCGTCGTGAAAAATGGCGTCGCGCGCTCCGAACATGAAGCCCAGGGTGGAGACATTGGCAGCGTGTCCGCTCACATAGGCTATGGCGTCGTCCACGCCGTATAAATCGGCGAAAGCGCGCTCCAGCTTGCGGTGTTGCGGTCTTTCCCCTCCCACCAGTCTGCTCGCGCCCGCTGAGGTGCCAAATTTGGCGGCGGTTTCGGCGACCGCGGCGGTAATTTCGGGATGGGCGTTGAGGTCAAGGTAGTCGTAAGTCGAAAAATTAATGTATTCTTTGCCGTCGATGGAGGCTGTGGCCTTGGCCGCCCGGTCATGGCAGAGGAAAAGCGGATTATCTATGCCCATGGTTTCCGCCATGTCCACCATCCGCTCAAAAGAGAGCTTGGCGCGTTTGCGATGGAAGCCCGGGCGGGCGGCGGAGTCGCCCGCTTCG
>CAMWPE010000069.1 GCA_947176055.1 uncultured Desulfovibrio sp. | reverse complement strand
CAGCTAGCTTGTTCAATGATGTTTTTGAATTTGATTTTGAGATAAGTTCTAGTGTAAATTATAGATACTTCATCTAATGGTCTTATACAGGCTTCATAAAATTCCGACTCAAATTTTTCAGTAACGTCTAAACTCCTCTTCGCGCATCCTATATTTAAAAGATATAAAGTTAATATTATTATAATCTTCATTAATTTTAAAACTCTTTATCCTATTATACTCCGTGTTAAAAATTATTGCCTCGCGTCAACGCGCCTCACCAGTCCTCCTCCCTCGGCTCCGGCAATTCGGCCGCGACTTGAGTCAAAATCCTGCGTCGCTTAATCGCCGGGGGCTCGGGCGTTTCCTTTTTTAGGCGGGGCGAAGGCAAAGAATTATAAAAAGTCCACCAGGCTGGCCAGAGTTCCAGCGCTATTCCCGGATTGCCCAGGGAAAAATGTTGATCGCGCTCCCTGGCGCAAGCCGCCAGCGCCAGCGCCATGGCCCAGCCGGGAGCAGGAGCGTTCCAGCTTCGATCCTTCAGAGGCTCGTCCATCCGGCGAATATGGCCGTCCTCGTCGGCCCGGCATTGACAGATTCTCAAAAAATCGACCGTTTCGTCTTTGGCAAGCGCCGAGCGCGGCAGGGAGCTGTCGCCGCCTTTCAACGCGGCGCAAACGGCGAGAGCGGTTAAAAGAGGGAACGCCCAGTCTGGCAACGGCGCCTGAATTTCTTCCGGAGCGTCCGCGATCAGGAATTTTTCCAGTGAGCCCGCGGCCTCGACACTGATTTTATCCCGCTCTTTCTTCCAGGGAGCGCCGGCGAAGAGCAGAAGATTCCAGAGCGCCGTCGTCTCCGGCCATTCAGGCCAGCGACCAGCAAGGGAGGCGTTCCCTCCAAGGGGCGCCGCGACTCCCAGAATAAAGCAGGAGATCTCGGGATCCAGCGCGAGAGACGGTCTCTCCGGGACAGCGACGCTCGTCGGCTGGATATTTATAAAATCTTCTCCGGCGGTAAAAGTCGCGCCGCAGTTTTCAAGAATCGGCAGGACCCTGGCCAGTATGGAGGCGCGCCGGGGATGGCCTGACAAATCGAAACCAAGCGGCTTTTCGTAAAAGAGCGCGGCGAGGATAAGAGCCCGCAAAAACGCCGCGGGCAATTCCGGAGTCGCGACTACCGAAGGCGGCAAAATACCCGAACATTCCAGACGGACAGGCAAACCGGAGCTTTTAGGCACTATGTGGATCATTCTGGCTCCCATTTTGGCCAGAAAGTTCCGGATCGCGGAAAAATCAGCGAGTTTCAGGTCGGCGCCGCCGGAGATCTTGCAATGGGAATGCCTGCCAATATAATGGGCCAGAATAAGATAAAAGTTGTACGCGCTGTCGCCCGCGAACAAGACTTTATCCGGATAGCCCATTGGCGATAGTCCACGGCAGACCGCGGCGTTTTCCTCCCGGGTTACGGCCGCGCCCATTTGCGTCAGCGCCTGAATGAAATCGACCGCGGCGTCGCCCGCCGGAGCCGGCGACAGACAAAGGGGCGCGCCCGCGCAAGCCGCGACGTAAAGCCAGCTCCTGCTTTGCGCGGAATCCGGCGGCGCGATCAGCGAAAACTTCGCCGGCGACCGCGACGGCGCTAGATTAAAAGCCTCGCGGAGACGTCCGGTCTCCTCGTCGGGCCCGGCGGGTTTCGGCATGAAGCGCGCGTTTTGCATGAGCGCGAAAAAGCGCGAGGAGAGCTCCGCGTCCTTGCTGACCCGCGCGACTTCCCTTTGCCAGGACTCTCGCAAATATATTTCGTCGGCCGTATCGAGACGCCCGGATTTGCGCATTTTTTCCAACAAGTTATGCCGCTTGAGCAAAAGGCGCAAAATTTGCCTGTCGACCGCGGCGGCTTCTTCCTTCAGGGACAGTCTCCCCTCCCCTCTTCCTTTGCCTTCTTTGTCGCCCATATTTTATCCTCCGCCCGATGGGCGGGATATATTTATAGCAAAATACGCTTAAGAATGTCCCTTAACAGCGGCGCAAAGCCGCGGCGCGACATTTCCCCGGCTCGACGCGCGACCAAAGCGCCAAGGCCCGAGCAGTTTTCAATCGCCCCGCGCTATAAACCGCGCTCGGCGCGGAGCCGACCGGCGCTCAAAATCCGGATCCCGCGCCGACCGACGTCCGGGCGTCGCCCTTCGCGGAAACCCGGATATTGGCGCAACCGCCGGCGCAACAGATCAGCAGGAGAAAAACGACCGCGAGCTTAAGCGCTCTCATGCAACGATATCCTGCCGCCGGGGGGCACATCCTCGGTGATCCAGACGTTTCCTCCGATCACGGCGCCTTTGCCAATGGTGATTCGTCCCAAAATAGTAGCCCCCGCGTACACTGTGACATTATCCTCCAGAATGGGATGGCGGGGAATGCCTTTGGTCAGCGTTCCGTCGGAATTTTTGGGAAATGAAAGCGCGCCCAGGGTTACCCCCTGATAAAGACGGCAACCCTGCCCAATGACGCAGGTTTCGCCGATCACCACGCCGGTGCCGTGATCGATAAAAAAATTTTCGCCGATGGACGCTCCGGGATGGATGTCAATACCCGTTGCCGAATGAGCCATCTCCGCTATTATCCGGGGAATGATCGGGATCTTTAGCGAATACAGGGCATGCGCCACCCTATGGTGAAACATGGCCGCTATGGACGGATAGGAAAATATGGTCTCGCCCACGCTCGTCGCGGCCGGATCCCCTTCGTAAGCCGCCCGCGCGTCGCCGGCCAGGAGCTCGCGAATCCCGGGCAGGGCTCTCATAAAATCCAGCGCCGCTTCTTCGCCCGTCCGGCGGCAGGAATCGCAAGGAACTCCTCCGGCCCCGCAAGCGAGGCAAAGACCGGAGACGATCTGCTCCGACAGCATGGCCCTGACGCTGTCCAGATTCGCCGCCATATGATAACCCAGGGACTCCGCGGACAATACGGGCCGCCCAAAATACCCCGGAAAAAAGGCCGCCCGCAATCTGTCCATAATCTCGCGCAAAACGACTACGGAGGGCATGGGCGCGGCGCCGGGACGCCACAACTCGCCGTCGGCCCGCTCGCGCAACCGCGTTGCCACTTCGTCGATGACGGCGGTCGCTCCGGCTTTTCTCTCAAGTCCGGAACTCATCGCGCTCCCGACAGGACTTTTTTTATGCCGGCGACAGCCTGACGGGTGCGATGCTCGTTTTCGATGAGCGCGAAACGGACATAGTCGTCCCCGTAGGAACCAAAGCCCAGACCGGGAGACACGGCGACTTGCCCTTCGGTCAGGAGCAGACGGGAAAATTCCACGGAGCCCATTTTGCGGAAAGGTTCGGGAATTTTCGCCCAGACAAACATGGTAGCCTTCGGCGCCTCGACTTCCCAGCCGACGCGATTGAGACCCTCTACCAATTTATCGCGACGATCCTGATAAATCTGTCTTACGTTTTCCACGCAGTCTTCGGGCCCGTTCAGCGCGACGGTCGCGGCGATCTGCACTGGTTGAAAGATGCCGTAATCGAGATAACTCTTGATTCTCGCCAACGCGCGGACAAGCCGCGGATTGCCCAGGCAGAACCCGACCCGCCAGCCGGGCATGGAATAACTTTTAGAAAGAGTGTAAAATTCCACGCCCACGTCCTTGGCTCCCTCCGCCTGCAGGAAACTGGGAGCCTTGTAGCCATCGAAGACAAGATCGGCGTAAGCCAGATCATGAATGACCCAGAGATCGTTGGCCTTCGCGAAATCGACCACCTTCCGGAAAAAATCCAGATCGCACACTTGCGTCGTAGGATTATGCGGATAGCACAAAAAGAGCAGTTTCGGTTTCGGCCACGCGTGGCGCATGGCTTCGGACATATCTTCGAAGAAATCGCGATCTTCGCCGATGGGAACGCTGCGAACATCCGCTCCCGCTATGATCGGCGCGTATTTGTGTATAGGGTAAGTGGGATCAGGAGCCAGGACCACGTCGCCGGGTTGCAACATTGCCAGACATAAATGCGCCAGCCCTTCCTTGGAGCCCATGGTTACGATCGCTTCCGATTCCGGATCCAGATCCACATCGTAAAGTCTCTTGTAACGGGAACAAATAGCCTTGCGGAGATTGGGTATGCCCCTGGACAGGGAATAGCGGTGATTTACAGGCTTGCTCGACGCTTCCAGCAATTTATCGACAATATGAGGCGGCGTGGGAAGATCGGGATTACCCATGCTGAAATCGACTATATCAAGGTTTTGTCGCCTCAAGTTCATTTTTAGTTCGCCAATAGTAGCGAACACATAAGGCGGTAGACGCTGGATGCGCGAAAATTCTTCCATGCGGACTCCTGGAAATTTTATAACAATTCAGGGTTAACAAGTTTCCGCGCTTTTTGCAAATTTCACTTTTTGACGCGGGGGGAGCTTGTCCGGACCAAAGAGCGTTCGCGCCGCGACAATAATAAATCTAATATACTATCAACGACCTCCCGCGAGGGAGAGGTCGCGCCCAACAGAGGTTAATCTGGCGACAAGTCCTCCGGCTAGACTCCCGCCCATATAAAGCGGCCCCGGGGGTCGCTTTTAATCCGGCGACCTTTCAGTCCGGCCGGGCGCCGTCCGCGGCGGCGATAATTTCGCTCGCGTCCATGTCCTTGCGGAGCGGGAGGAGGGCCAGACGCAAAAAATCGTCCGGCGAATCGATATCCAGCTTTAAATCCGGCCTTTTTAGCCAATCCTCTTCGGGATCAAATGTTCCTATGGAAAACTGTCCGGGATTGTCCCAGATATAATTGAGGCAATGCTCCCTCTGGGATTTTTCCAGAGCCTTGCCGTCGATATATTCCAGCAGATCCCTCGAGACAATTTCCGCGCCAAGACCGTCCGGCCACAGATTCCCTCGCGGGATGTGGTTATACGAGTAATCGAATCCCCCCTTCCTGTGGAATCGTATCAGTCGGTCTATGGCTTCGCCCCAGATCAGGGGATTGTCCGCGCAAACGCGAACTATATAATCGGCGTCGGCCATTCTCGCGGCCTTGGCGAAACGGCCAAGCACATCGTCTTCCGGTCCGCGAACAACCTCTCGGTCCCTGGTTCGCAAATGCCTGGCCAGGGCCTCATCGAGGGGAGTATCGGGAATGGCTACGATTACGCTACTTACAAGGCGCGCCTGGCCAGCCCTGTCCCGCGACCAGTCAATGAGCGGCGCTCCGGCCAGGGTAAGCAGGGATTTCATCGGAAGGCGACTGGAGCCAAGCCTGGCCTGAATTATGGCGACTGTATTGTCCGGCATTATTCTGTCCGCGTTTTTTCCAGTTGATCTTCCATAAGCCCGACTACGCGCTGTTTATTGCCGGCGAAGCTCAACCTGTCCTGACGCTCCCAGTAACGGGCGCGACGTTTCTGTTTCAGCATGGCGAGAAATATGTTGCGAATTTTTCTGTCGTCGACCCGATCCATAAGACCGGCGAATGCGAAGCCATTGCGGGCGCGCGCGAAGCCGTGCCTGGCCTCCCGCTCATGAGTGGCGAAGACAATCCCGGGCGACCGCATATGCGCCAGCTCGTACACTGTGCGGCCGGCCGAGGAAAGAGCGAGATCGGCTCCTTCCATCATGCGGCTCATGATATTTGTCGCCCACGCGAAAGTAATCAGGGGATTTTCCAGTTCCGCCAGGCGCTTTTCCAGCCGCTCCTTGTGCGCGTAACCAGGGCCGGTCACAATCCGGATGGCTATGCCGAAAGCCCGGCATATAGGCTCGATGACATTCAGAACTTTTAGAGTAAAATTCCGCTGATCAGTTCCGCCGAATGTAATCAATACCACGCGGACGTCGGGGCGCAACGGATTGCGCGTCGCGTAAAGAAATTCGTCGCGCAGGCAAAAATAAGAGGGACCGCAACGGACATTGGCCGGCGGATCCGGATCCTCGTAGAGGGCGTTTATAACCAGATCCGCGAGCCGCGCGCCCTCGCCGTCGTCCTCAAAATTGATAGTCCGGACATTGGCTTCCTTGAGCGCGCGCATATAGTTTACGGGAGCGTTGAGGAAATCGTTTACTACCAGATCCGGTCGTCGCCCCAGGACTGTAGCGGCGAGATTTTCGTCGCCCTGTCGGATGACGCGATAATCGCGGGCCGCGATCTCCGCGGCCCCCAGCTCGCTGCTTCGCGTACAGACGAACTCGATCTTGTGAGCGCTGATTTCATGCGCCAGCATGAGAGCGCGATACACATGGCCCATGCCAATGGCCGGATAACCGGCTACGACAAAAACTACGCGCCGCCGCTCAAGCAACCTTTCGCAAATCCACCAGTCCTGGTAATCGAGGATCTCGATGCTTCTTTCGCCCAGGAACCAGGGCATGATTTTGGCTTCCCGATCGCCCAGCGCCGCGAGCCTTATGATGATCAGCGCGCGGGTTTCGGCTACGTATTCGTCCTGTCCGGCGGCGACGGCCGCCTGGGCCACGGCTTCGTCAAGGGTTTCGGCTCCGCTTCTCCAAAGTCTTTGTTTGATTTTGCGGACAGTGATGAGACAATCGGTTTTTTTCCGTTTGAAGGCGGACCAGGCGTCCTCGATATCGACCCAGGTCAGCAATGGGCAGGAAGCTCGGAGGATTACGCAGTCCTCGTAAGTTCCGGTCAGTCCCGCGAGGAATTCGCCCATTTCGCTCACGATGTCGTAGCTTTTAAACCGGAAGGCGGGATTGCGGACGTGCCGGACTCCCGCCCGCTCGCAAATAAGGCCTATCTCCTCGCTGTCCGTAAAAACATAAATATCTTCGCCGCGGACGCAGGCTTTCGCCGTATCGATGGCGCGATTAATCAGGGGAACTCCGGCAAGTTTCTTGACCAGCTGATCCGGAATGACGGCGTTTTTCTTGACGGCCGGAATAACTACGCAACGTCTCATCGTTTTCGTCGTCGCCCTGTCAATCGCTCGGCGCGTCGTTATTCAGCGCAAGGAGCGCAGAACATCCCGCGCGGAGTCCAGCATGTATTCAAGCTCGTATTCTTTTAATGTATGCTGGAATGGAAAGCTGACCATCGAGTCGAAAAAAGCGTCGGCGTTGGGGCAGTTAGCCTCCCCGAACCCCAGCTTGCGATAAAAATCGTAGCGATTCAAAGGCAGATACTGAACGACGCATTTAATGCCTTTTTCGACATACATTTTCGCCATGAAGAGATCCCTCTTTTCGGGACCGTCTTTCATACGGGCCGCCAGAAGATGATAATTGTGCCGATCCGTCGGAACGCGATGAAATTCCAGCTCCGGAAAATCCTCCAGCCCGTCGATGAACTTCATGGCTCTTTGGCGTTTCTCCGCGTTTATATCTTCGATGCGATCCAGCAGTTTCGCGCCCAGGGCGCATTCAATTTCGCCTATACTATAATTACCCGGCATGATCGGCTCCCCGTCCAGGACGGGGAGATCCACATTGCCCATGGCGGGCGTCCAGTAATTGGGGCGCGTTTCCGGATAGGGACAATGACCGTTATGCCGCAATAGCGGCGCGAGGGGCGCCAGTTCCGGATTCCGGAGATAGAGCATGCCGCCTTCGCCCAGGGTCGTGAGGTTTTTATGGGAATGGAAGGAAAATATCGCCATATCGCCGAAGGAGCCGGCGCGACGACCGTCGACTTTCGAGCCGATGGCCTGGGCCGCGTCCTCGACGCACGCGACGCCGCGCTCGCGGCATAATTCCGCGATTTCCGGCATATCCGCGACATAGCCGTAAAGATGAACGGGGACGACGGCCTTTGTCCGCGGCGTCATGACGCGCTCAATGGTTTCAGGCGAAACGACGCGGGTTTCCGGATCAATATCGGCCCAGACAGGCGTCGCTCCCGCTTTAATAAAAGGATAGGCGGAAGCCGTGAAAGTATGGGATGGCAGTATGACTTCGTCGCCGGGTTTGAGGCGCAGGAGGGAGGCCGCCATTTCCAGCGCCGAAGTTCCGTTGTTCACCGCGAAGCAGGATCCGGGAGCAACGTCCTGAAAATCCGCGAATTTCCTCTCGAATTCAGCCTGTCTCTCGCCTTGGGTCAGCGTCGGCGCCTCGCGCATGACTTTGACGACCGTTTCGATCTCCTCGTCCGTGTAATTGATAGCGCGTCCGCTAAAATTGATTTTAAGCTCCACTTTGTTTCTCCGATCGAAAAATAAAGCCGCAGCGACGATCAGGATTGAAAATATTACGGCGCGCCGCGAGAAATTCCTCGCGAAATATATCGCGACGGAAGCCGCCTTCCCGGGGCGACAATTCCGGAATCAGGCCGCTAAAATGACAAACCGGACTTCGCGAACGAAGTCCGGTCGCGCGGTTACATCGCCTTGAAGAGTTCGATAACTTTTTCCTTCGTTAGGATATCCTTGTATTTATCGCCCAGCTTGTTGATCAGCGGCTTTTCGTGAACGATGCTAGCCTCGTAAAGGGCGTTGTATTGATCGTTGGTCAGATCCTTGCAAACTCCTTTTGGCAGGGAGATGTTCTGTTTTTTCAGCATATCGTTAAAGATTTTTTGCTGATCGGGATAAAATTCCCCGAGGACGGACAGGGCGTAACAATTGGCCAGGCCATGATGAATTCCCAGGACTATGGACAAACCGGCGGACAGGGGATGAACGAGGCCGACTGTTCCCGCTGCCAGGCCGCCCTTATAGGAGGCGATCATGAGCTTTTCGCGGTTTTTGTCGCTCATCATTTCGTCGGAGAGGAACACTTCCTCTGTTAGAGCGAGGGCCTTTTCGGCGTAGGCGTCGGTTATGGCGTTGCGAAACTGCCCGTCGAGATACTCGAAGCAATGCATAAAAGTATCAACGCCGGTGTAGAAATACTGATCCCGGGGAACGGTGGCGGTTAGCTTGGGATCCATGACCACCTGATCAAAGACGGAATAATCGCTGTTCATGCCCAGCTTCAGGCCTTTTTCCTTATTGATCATCACAGCGGTGCGGGAAGTTTCGGAACCTGTGCCGGAGAGCGTGGGAACGGCGACCTTGTAGGGCGCGGGGTTTTTTACCAGATCCCAACCCTGGTAATCGGCCGCGTTGCCCGGATTGGTCAGGAGATTGCCCACGCATTTGCAGGTGTCCATCGTCGAGCCGCCGCCGAAGGCGATCAAAGCCGCCGGCTGGCGTCCATTAAGGAAGGCTTTTACTTTTTCGGTCATCGAGTCGACGCTTTCGCAAGTCGGCTCGTCCTTTGTGTCAACAAAAAATCGGCCGTCCCATTCGTCGACGGTGACGGTGTTCAGAAGCCCCGTCCTTTCGAAGAAACGGTCGAAGAAGAAGACCATTGGATTATCCGGCATGGCGTTCCTGCGGGGAAGCAGGAGGTCGTCCAGTTGCGCGAGCGCGCCCGCCCCGATCATGTAGTTGCCGACATTTTTAACATTCTGATACATTATCCCCCCCGTCGCTAATATGTGCGTAAAACAATCTTCGCCTCAATAACAAAAACTTGCGACGTCGCGCCGGCGACCGGAGCGTCGGTCGGTATTCCCGCCATGACGGTTTCGCTCGGCAAAAACGCCGCCTGATCGCGTCTCAATAGAATCCGCCTCGCCGGGAATGGATAACTTAAAACAAAATTCGCCGGAAAAACGGAGACGACGCCCTCTCCGCGAAACAGGATAACCTATCCCTTCAAAGACGGCAATACGGGAAACAAGTCCAGCCGTCCAATTCAAATTATTCCGGACAAACCCGCTCGATGAATCAAGCGCGGTCTAAACGATAACGAATCAAATTTATATTAACTACATACCCGCTGTTGTCGCCGCTCGCGATAAAAACTACTCCCTCAAGCTGATATTCGACTTCGCCGCCTCCAAAACTCAATCTTTTTTATAATTTATTAAATACGCTCCTTGCATTAATTATTATTATTGTTTAGGTTTTGCGCAGGCGCGACGATATTGGCGACTAAAGGGATATTGTCTGACGCGGAACCATAATTCCATAATAACGGCGCGCCGAAAATGGTTTATGGAGAGTAGTTTTCTCTTGAATCCGTTCTTTCCATCGCGCCGGATACGAATTTTCCAGGCAAGCGAGGCGTCGGTCGCGGCGATCCGCGCCCGAAATTATTCCTTGCAGGAGAGACGCTTGATTTTAGGCATAATTTCGCCGACGACTCCGCGACGTCAGCCCGGCATAAACTTTTATAGCGCGTCGCTATAAAGCGCGGTTAGCGAAAATAGTCGTCCCATGGGGCTTCGGGACGAGAGAAGTTCAGGAAAATTATCCAAAATAAGGTCGCCCAGGCTTTATGGAATAATCGCGAGCGAGACTCGCCATTGGGTACGCTCAATTAAAAAGGTTATGGCTTCCTCCTGTTTTTCCCGCTGGAAGCGGTCAGTAACCAATCCGGGGATGGGCGTTCCGGAAAGTCGCTTATTACGCCTTAACCATAAAACATTTTTTTCAATCCGCCAAACAATTAACAACGGAGAACAGATTATGCCTCTTGAAGACAGAGATATTTTTAACGCGATTTGCGTCCGTTACGCGGATCAGCCCATTGAGTTTATAATGGAGCAATACGAGAAGGCGAAACTGCTGAATATGGGCATCGAACAGCGCGCCGGCGCGGGCAGGACAGCTCCCGTCGCCGAAGCCGAAACAGAACAGGAAGAAGTTGAAATTGACGTTGACGAAGCTCCCGCGCCTGTAAAAAAGAAGAGGTATCAGCGCAGGTTCCTCAAGGTTAAGCCCGAAGAGGCAATTACCAAAGAAGCCATTTATTGTTGTATCTGCGGCAAGCCTTTCAAGAGCATTACCTCCAGGCATCTCAATATTCATGACATAAACGTAGCGGATTATAAAAAGCTTTGCGGCTATCCCGCCGACCAGAACCTGATGAGCGAAGATCAGCTCGCGCGCTCGCGGGAAGTTATCCGCGTCGCCAAGAAATCCCGTCTTG
>CAMWPE010000068.1 GCA_947176055.1 uncultured Desulfovibrio sp. | reverse complement strand
TTCCTTTCCCTTTTTCTCATGCGACAGCAGGATAAGGGCGGTCATGGACGGGGTAAGGCGATCAGGCTTGTTCGGCGCGCCAAACTGGTTTTCGATGAGAGATTCCGGATAGAGCAACTTGCCCGCGTCATGGTATAAGGCGGCCACCTTGCATAACAGGCTGTTGGCGCCGATAGCCTTGGCGCCGGCTTCGACCATGTTGGCCACAACCAGGGAGTGATGGTAAGTGCCCGGGATGGTGACCATGATCTCCTGCATTAGAGGATGCTCGAGGCTCATCAGCTCCATTAGCCGGAAGCGGGTGCTATAGCCAAAGGCCATCTCCAGCACCGGGCTGATGGCGAATAATATAATGAGCGACAGAAAGGAGCTAATCAGGATCGCGATGAGCTGCATGGGAATTTCCAGCGGCGTAATATTGTCGCTCATTACGAAAAAGCCGATCCAGATCAAAAATAGCCCGCATGTCAGGGGAATGACGCTCCAGACAACGTCCTGCCGATTCTGCGCTCGCGTCACCAGCCACGTGGCAAGCATGCCTCCCAAAAAATAATAAAGCATCAGGGGGATCGACGCCTCGAACATGAGCGCGCAATAAAAGGCGAGTATCAAACCCATCGTTCCGTAACGTCTGGCCGAAAAAACCATGGAAACCAGGCCCGCGGCCCCGGCGGCCGGAAATGCTATCTCGAGGGCGTTGATCATCCGCAAGCTGTCCATTCTCTGGCCAAAGATCATCATGGCCTTGGCCGCCAGGCAGAAGAAAACAAGGATGACGGAAATGAGCACCAGATCTTTTGGCCGCAAAGACGTGCCGGGACGGCCGCTGGGAGACATGAAAAATCCCAGGGAGAGAATGAGGCCAAAGGCGAAGGCCCCGCCCACCTGTCGCCAGCGCACGGGATCGGCGTAGGAATTGAAGAGCGACTGCATCTTCAATTGCTGCTCGCGCGTAACCTTGTCGCCCTTGCGTATGATCATCTCGCCCCTTTGCAACTGATAATAAACGGGCTGGACGCTCTTGGTCGCTTCCTCGATATTCTTCTGCGTGGCTTCGCGATTGAGGGAGAGACTGGCCGGCAAGATTGTTGAAAGGAGGGTGTAAATAGCTTTGCGGGAACTCTCATTCAGCTCCGGAGCGGAGCGCATGCGAACGGAAAGTTCGCCGAGAAAGGATTGGGCGTCGGGTATGGCTTCCGCGTCTGTGCGGAGCATTGAGGTATTGTTATCGAGGTTGCGGATGAGGACGCCGCCGGAGCCGCCGCGGGCGACGCGAAAATCCCAGACAAGGCCGTTGGCCAGTTGCTCTCGGATTTGCGGCAATAATTTTTTGAAAATATACTCCTGGACTTCCCTCTGGGACAATTCTCTGATGACTTCCTGGGCTATGACGTCGTTGTTTTCGGCGGCGAATTTTTCGAGGGCCGGATCGGTGGCGATTGTTCCGCCGGTGTTTATGGCCTTGATGATATCGACCAACCGCGACTGAAACAGCCTGTAGGCGTCCATGCTGAGATCATAGACCAGAGGCTGATCTTCTTCGGCGCGCTTTTTCTTTTGCCTGGTCGCGATAGTGTCTTCGACCATGAGATCGCGCTCGGCCCGCACGTCCGCGTCGGCGATCTGGCCGGCGACAAAAATATGTTTTTCCGATCCCCAGTTGACTCCGCTCAAAAGGGAGACCAGGGCGAGCGAGCCAACGAGTATCCAGACTGTCCAGCCCGTTTGCTGGCCCGCGCGGACGGTCTGGATAAATGAAAGCAGGCTAACGGGCCTGGAGACCTTTTTCCGCTTCGTCATAGGCGCTAACTATTGAGCCAACTAGAGGATGTCGCACTACATCCGCCTTGGTAAAAGTATGGATTGCCAGACCATTGACATTTTTTAGCAGATTGAGGGCGTGAACAAGTCCGGATCTCGGTCTGTTGTCTCCGGCGGTTTGCGGTAGATCAATTTGCGTGACATCGCCGGTCACCGCCATTCTCGAGCCGAACCCCATGCGCGTCAGGAACATTTTCATCTGTTCCTGCGTGGTGTTTTGAGCTTCGTCCAGAATTATAAAGGCGTCGTTCAAGGTTCTCCCGCGCATGAAAGCCAGCGGGGCGATCTCGATGACGCCGGTCTGGATCATCGATTCGACCTTCGCCTGCGGGGTCATGTCGTAAAGGGCGTCGTATAACGGCCGGAGATAGGGATTCACCTTTTCGGCCAGATCCCCTGGCAGGAAACCGAGCCTCTCCCCCGCTTCCACGGCCGGGCGGCAGAGAATTATTTTTTTTATTCTATGTTTTTGCAGCATGGATATGGCCATGGCCACGGCCAGATAAGTCTTGCCCGTGCCAGCTGGCCCCACCGCGAAAACCAGCTCGTTTTTTTTCAGCGCGTCAAGATATTGTTTCTGGGCAACGTTTCTGGCGTTGACCGTCTTGCGAGGCGTCTGCACAAAAACCGCGTCCCGGAAAACCTGTCCCAGATCGAGACCGGGATCGTTTTTCAGCATGTCATAGGAGCGCCCCAGATCCTGGGGATGAATAAAAAGACCCTTGCGACCAAGGGAATAGAGTTGCAGGAAGAGATTGCAGAGGACTTTGCCGTTTTTCTCGTCTTCGCATTCCAGCAATACGCTGGCGCCCTTGCTCGATATTTTCGCGCCGCTAGCGTTGGTCAGAATTTCAAGATTGCTGTTTCGCGGTCCAAAAAGCTCGTTGGCGATAGCCGGATCTTCAAATTCGATAACTTCGCTAAACGCGTCCTTATTTTTCGGCATAATTCGTATATAGCGCCTAAATATGCCCGTGTCCATATATTGAAAATTATTGAACTACGATCGGATATTTTAAAGAGCTTTTGCGGAGGGCCGTCATGTCGCGACGCCGGCTCATTCCGGAGCGCGACCGGGGATGACGGCTCAAATCCCAGCGACCCGTCGCCTGATCCGCGGGAACGCTCCAGTCCGCCGTACTCTTGGCTTGTAAAGACGGCTCTCCGGAGCGCGCCATGTTTGCACGGAACTTGCATATATTTGCGCGAAAGCTGATCCGTATTTATTCAGGATCGCGATACACGGGGGGAATTATGTCCGTTTACGGAATTAATGGCTATAACGACACGCTCTATAAATGGCAGGCGCAGCAATTAAAAAACACAGGGTCTTCGTCTTCTTCGTCCGGTTCTTCCAGCGCGGCTTCCAGTCTCTTTTCCGGGACATCGATGGTAAGCCAGGTCTCAAGCATGGTCGAACTTACCAAATACGCCATGGACGCCATGGGCGTAACAGGGAACGCGCGCGTAACTTTCAACCAGATCACAAAGTATCAGCAACAGTTGCAAAGCGAGTTCAATCAGGGCGTCAGGGAAGGGTTCGCCGCTTCCGGAATTTCCGATCTTGCGGGCTTGTCTTTTTCCATCGATAAGAACGGCGCCATAAGCGCGATAGGCGAAAACGCGTCCGACAGAAAAAAAGCTCAAGCCTGGCTTGACGCAAATCCGTCTTTTGGCCAGGATCTCGCCAAAAAATTGAGCGCCGCCGGAATCGAAGGCGCGGAATTTAATTTCAATATCTCCTCTACCGGCAAAATTACGCTGATCGACGAGACCTCCGCCAATCTGCAAACGAAATTGAACGCCGAAGGGGAAATTTTTGCATCCCTGAAAAAAGGCCTCGAAGAAGCCGGTCTACCTTCGAATATCAATTTGAAATTCAATAACGACGGCGATCTTGTCGTCGACGGCGAGAGCGAGGACGCGGAAAAGATCAACGCGTGGCTAAAGGAAAATTCCGGCGCCGCGGACGACATAAAGGCGGTTTTATCCAAAAACAATATCCCGGCTTCGTCCGTGACCATACGTATGGGCGCCGATCAATTCCAGGTCAATATCAATAACGCTGATCAAAACGATATTCAGGCAGTCCTGGACAAGGAGACCGATCTCGGCAAAAAGATTTACTCCGCCCTCGACGATCTTGGCATCGACAAGAACGTAACCTTTTCTATCAAGCTCAACGACGACGGAAGTTACGAAATTATCAGCGATCATCCGGACGCGGACAAAGTTCGCGCATTCTTTAAGGAAAATCCCGATCTCCTGAAAAAATTCATGCAAATCGAAACATTGGCCGGCATCGATGACGCCCGCAAATCCATGCAAATTTCTCCGGCTGAAATGAGAAAACGGATCCAGATCGAATCCATGGCGGCCTGGTGGGCCGATTCCGGCGACGCGAACTCCTATTTTGGCCAGTATTCCTCCGGGAATATGTCCCTGTTGGCCGGTTTGAACCTGAATATCTAAATTTCTCCTGTTTCAAACTTCCAAATAAAATTGCCGCCGGTTTCTGACCGGCGGCTTTTTGGTCGGCGCGCCCTGGAGCGTCGCCAAGGAGCTTCCCTTCTCCTCGCGTTTTTAACCTTCGAGTTTTTCCAGCAATAGTTTATTGATGATCGCGGGATTCCCTTTGCCTTTGGTGGCTCGCATTATCTGGCCTACGAAGAAAGAGACTAGTTTCTTTTTGCCGCCGCGGTAGGCTTCGACTTCCTTCGGATTGGCGGCGAGGACTTCGGCTACGGCTTGTTCGATGGCGTCCGTGTCAGATATCTGGATCAGCCCTTTTCTCTCGACATATTTTTCGGGATCCTCGCCGGACTCGAAGATTTCGGGCAAGATGTCCTGGGCCGTTTTCGAGGCGATTCGGCCGGATTTGATCAGATTCGCCAGTTTCGCCAGACTTTGCGGCGTAAATTCCCAGTCGGAGGCCGTCATAGGCTGATCTTTGTTATTATGATAGCGAGCGACTGGTCCGATGATCAGGGAGGCGCAAATTTTCGCATCCGATAAACCGGCGGCCGTTTCGAAAAAATCCGCCATAAACCGGTCTTTTGTCAGGATCTCGCATTCCGGCTCCGGCAGCCCCGTCAAAGACATAAATTTTTTTAATCTGACGTCGCGGTCTTCGGGCATGGAGGCGCGCCATTTTTCGAGGACATCGTCCTCGATGCGCAGGGGGAGGAGATCGGGATCGGGAAAATAGCGATAATCTTCGGCTTCCTCCTTGTCCCGCATGCTTCGCGTCAGATTCTTGTCCGCGTCGTAGAGCCGTGTTTCCTGAACTATCGCTCTCCCGTCGTCCAATTCTTCTGACTGTCTTTCGATCTCGTATTCTATGGCCCGCCGGACATTACGGAATGAATTGAGATTTTTAAGCTCCGTCCGCGTCCCCAGGCTTGTCGATCCGGCCGGGCGCAGGGAGACATTGGCGTCGCAACGAAAACTGCCTTCCTCCATATTCCCGTCGCTTATGCCCAGATAGACGACAATGCCGTGCAACTTTTTTAGATATAGCTCCGCTTCCTCGGCGGAGCGGAGATCCGGCTCGGACACGATTTCGATAAGAGGCGATCCGGCCCGGTTCAAATCCACGAAGCTTAAATTCCTTTCGGTAGAATGGATATTCTTGCCCGCGTCGTTTTCCATATGAATGCGGGTAACGCCAATTTTTTTTGAACCGTCCGAAGTCTGAATTTCCAGATAACCCGCTTCGCAAATGGGGAGATCGAACTGGGAAATCTGATAGCCGGAGGGCAGATCCGGATAAAAATAATTTTTGCGGGCGAACCGCGAAACCTGGTTTATCCGGCAATTCGCGGCAAGTCCCGCCGTCGCGGCCAGACGGATGGCCTCGGCGTTGGGCGAGGGAAGCGCGCCCGGCATGCCGGAGCAAATTTCGCAGACATTTTCGTTGGGTCCGTCTCCGAATTGATTGGGGCACGAGCAAAACAGTTTCGATTTTGTCGCCAGGCGGACGTGAACTTCCAGGCCAATGACAGCTTCGTATTTTCGCATCTTTTTATCAATGAAGTTATATGTCAGGATTCCAGGGCGAATCCTCTTTTTTTCAGTCTTTGGAAAAACAGCGATTCGTCGCCGTAAAAAGCGAGCGCGTTTTCCCAGCCCGAAACCTCGATGACGTCGCCTTCCCCCGTTATCATCCCTTCCTGACCGTCCACGGTGCAGTAACACTCGCCCGAAGACTCGCCTACGACAAGCCCGATCCGGAAATTTCCGGGGATAACAATGGACGCCGCGCCCAGGGGAAATGGACAAACCGGTATCAAACCTATGGCGTTCATGCCCGCGTAGATTACCGGGCCTCCCGCCGAGACGCAATAACCGGTGCTGCCGAGTGGCGAGCAGACGATTAACGCGTCGCCGCGCAACCGTCCCAGGGCCTGATTTTCGACCAATATATCGAGAGCGACCAGTTTCGCCGGATAACAGCGGCTCAAGACCAGATCATTGGCGCATACGCCGGATGAAATTATTTCTCCGCCGCGAACCAGTCGCCATTTTAAGGCCATATAGGTTTTTACGGGCAACTCCCCATCGAGCATTTCGCAAAGGGCTTTTTCCCAGTTCCCGGCTGAGGCGGCGGTTAGAAAGCCCGCCGTGCCAAAATTAATGCCAAATACTGGAATGGATGTGCCCGCGAGTCTCCGGGCCAGGCCCAGCGCGCTTCCGTCCCCTCCCAGCACAATGGCGGCCCGCGCGTCCCAGGTTTCCGGCGGCAACGGCTCTCCGGCTTCCAGAACGAAATATTCCAGACCCCGTCGAGCGAAACATTCGCCCGCGAGCCGAGCGGTTTTCTTCGCTTCGTCGCTGTTCTTTTTATAATATATTAAAAATTTTTCGCCATCAGCCATAATCGACCGCGATTTTGCCATGCTCGAATCTTGTCCGCGTATGGAGGCTTCCATCCGCGACGCGATAATCCATGATTAATAAAATAAAATCATGCGAAACGCAAAAAATTAATCGGCCGCTCCCTTGTCAGGCGGGGAGAGTTTGATTAATATTACGCCTTAATTTTCGCGTCCGGCGACAATCGGACGCCGCGGCGAGCTTATTGTCCGGAAATGGAGCCAGCCATGCCATTATACGAATTTTTATGCGAAAAATGCGGAAAAAAGTTCGAGGAGCTTGTCTTCGGGGACAAGACTCCGGCTTGTCCCGATTGCGGTTCATCCTCAACTGAAAAACTGCTTTCGGCCAACTGCCGTCGCTATAAATCCTCGTCCGCCGGCGGCGATTATTCCCCTCCCGCCTCCGGCGGCGGCTGCGCCGGCTGTTCCGGCGGCAATTGCGGTTCCTGCGGCGCGTAAGATGCGTAAACATATTGTCATCGCTTCCCGCGGCAGTCCGCTCGCTCTCTGGCAAGCCAATTACGTAAAAAGCAGGCTGGAGAGCCTCGATCCATCCCTGAAGGCGTCGATCAAGACGGTCGCGACCAAAGGCGACAAGATCCTGGACGTTCCTCTGGCAAAGGTCGGCGGAAAGGGGCTCTTCGTCAAGGAGATAGAAGAAGCGCTCCTGGATGGTCGCGCCGACATAGCCGTGCATAGCATGAAAGATGTGCCAATGGAGTTGCCTGAAGGATTGATCATCGGTTGCATGCCGGAGCGAGAGGACGCTTCCGACTGCTTCGTGTCGACCCGATTCGCGTCTTTCGATACCCTCCCCATCGGCGCGAAAGTGGGCACCAGCAGTTTGCGACGCAAGGCGCAACTCCTCCATAAAAGACCGGATCTCAATATCGTGGATCTTCGCGGCAATGTGGACACCCGTCTGAACAAGTTGCGCGAGGGCCGGTGCGACGCCGTCATTCTGGCTACCGCGGGACTTTACCGTCTCGATCTCTCCGAAAGATTTACCCTTCCATTCGACCCCGACGTTATTTTGCCCGCGGCCGGACAGGGCGCCATCGGCATCGAATGCTCCGAGGACAATTACGATCTTTTTGTCCTCCTCTCGCAACTGGAAGACAGGCCGACGCGCGTCTCCGTCGACGCCGAGCGGGCTTTCCTCGCCCGCTTGAATGGCGGTTGTCAGGTGCCCATCGCCGCCCGCGCCGTCATGCTGGACGATGAGACCGTCAGCCTTGACGGCCTGGTCGCCGACCCCGACGGGCGCGAGATTTTGAGGGATCAGATTCTGGGCGACGCCAGCGACTCGGCAAAACTCGGCGAAAATCTCGCGAACCGGTTGCTCGCCGCAGGTGCCGGAAAAATTCTTGAAAAGATAAATTCCTGATAAAGCCGATGCCTCCCGTCTCCCCCCTCCCCGCAGGCAAACTGCGCGTCTATATGGATCCGGCGCGTCTCCCCTGGTCCGGCAGCGACTCCGCCCCTATCGACCGGTCCGGCGCTTCGTTCAGGGCGCTTCAGCCCCGCGCTATCAGGGCGCTGGAGCTGGCGACGGGGCCAGGTTCAGGAAATTTTCATGTCTATTTGTCCGGAGCGCCTGGATTAGGCAGGACCCGCTCCCTTTTAAACTGGCTCAAACCTGTCGCGGAAAAAGGTAGCGCGGCTCCGGATTTGCTCTATGTCAACAATTTCGAAGATCCGGATCAACCCCGGCTAATTTCCATGCCGGCGGGCGAAGGCGCGAAATTCCGCGACGCGGTCGACGCGCTCCTGCGCGATTTGCGCGATAAATTCGCGGTCGTTCTAGATTCGGAAAAACATTCGCGACGACGGACCGCGATAATAAAGACCTACTCTTCCCGCAAAGACGATCTTTGGTCGCGAATGCGCCGGGCCGCCTCCAAAAAAGGCTATGACATCAGTCTGGACGATTCCGGGGAGGTGTCGGTCGCTTCAAAAACTCGCCGTTTTCCCGGCAAATCCCGTCCTATCGCCCCGGATGAGTTGCTCGCGGACGATCTTTTTCCCTTCTCCCGCGAAGGACGGGAGCTGGACGAAGCGTGGACCAGAGAAGAGACCTCGCTATTTAAAGACGCCATGGACGAGACCCTGGCCGAGACCCTCGATCCTGTAAAAGAGCGATTTCTCGCGCTTTGTCCTTCGGAAAACCTTGAAAATTATTTCAAAGGTTTGCGCGCCCATATCCTGGCTGACGTCGCCCGCTTTCTTCCTCCGGAAAAAGACGCGGAGGATGAGCCGCGTCCGGGCGAAGATCGCGAGGCTCTCTATCGCGTAAACCTGTTTGTGGATAATTCGGAGATCGCGGGAGCGCCCGTTGTCGTAGAGGACAACCCTTCCTTCGCCAATCTTATGGGTTGTATGGAGCGCGAATCGGAGATGGGCGCCTTGATTACCAATCCGGGGTTAATTCGCGCCGGCGCCATTCACCGGGCCAACGGCGGTTATCTCATCCTGCATGTCGACGATCTTGTTCAACGACCGTATGTCTGGGACGCCCTGTTGCGGAGCTTGCGAACCGGTTTCGCCCCCATAGAGGACAACGCGGAATTGTCCGAGTTTTCCTTTCGCGTTAAAAGTCCTCGACCCGAGCCCGCTCCTCTCGCCCTGAAAGTTATTCTTATAGGGGACGAGGACTATTACGAGATCCTGCTCGATAACGACGACCGATTCGCCCGCTTGTTCCGGATTAAGGCCCATCTGACCGATCAGCTCGACCGGACCGCGCCCAATCTCCGTCTTTTTCTTACGGAGATCGCGAAAATAATTCGCGCCGAAAATCTATGTCCCTTCGACGCTTCCGGACTAGCCCGCGTAGCCGACCATTCCTCTTTCCTTTGCGAGGATCAGAAAAAGCTCTCGTTAAAATTCCCCTTGTTAAGGGAAACGCTTATCGAGGCTTCCGCGCTGGCCCGCGAGAGGGACAAAAAAATGGTCGACGCGGAAATTCTGGACGAAGTTCTCTCCGCGAAAAATTACCGTGAAAATCTTCTTCAGGAAGTTTTCATGGAAGACTACAATCGCGATCTTATCAAACTCCCCGTATCCGGCTCCGCCATAGGGCAGGTAAATGGCCTTTCCGTCGTCATGTCCGGCGATTACGAATTTGGCCTGCCGCAGAAGATTACCTGCGCCGTAGGCGTTGGACATGACGGCGTAATCGATCTGGAGCGCGAAGCCGATCTTGGCGGCCCGATTCACACCAAAGCGATGCTCATTCTGAAGAGCTATCTCACCAATCTTTTTGCCAGCAAAAAACCTCTTGTCCTCTCCGCTTCCCTATATTTTGAACAAAGCTACGGCGGCATTGAGGGCGACTCCGCTTCGGGCGCGGAACTGGCGGCCCTGCTCTCCGCCCTTGCCGAAACTCCGGTAAGACTCGATCTCGCTTTTACCGGCGCGGTTAGCTCGACCGGACAGATTCTCGCCGTGGGCGGCGTAGCGAAGAAGATCGAAGGTTTTTACAGGCTTTGCGCCAGGCGCGGTTTTACCGGAACGCAAGGGGTCATTATTCCTCATTCGAATATCGACCATCTCCTGCTTCCCGCCGATATTATCGCGAGCGCCGAAAAGGGCGAATTTCATATTTACTCGGTTAAAACAATGGATGAGGCGCTTTTATTACTCACAGGATTGCCGGTTGGCAAAAGACGCAAAGACGGATCCTTTACGCCCAAAAGCCTGTTCGACAGGGTGGATAGACGGCTGGACGCTTTTGGTTACAGCGCCCAGAATGCTTTTCGCAGACGGAGAAAGGATTGAGCCGGATGATAATCCGCGCTCCCCTTTTTCGCGAAGCGGCTGACTGGACATGAATAAAAAAGAAGCGCTTCTGGAGGCGGCGAAAGAGCTTTTTGGCGAATACGGCTACGCGGAAACGACTTTTAAAAAAATTTCCGAAAAAGCCGGCGTCGCCCTTGGCCTGCTTACCCATCACTATGGCAGCAAGGAAAAACTCTTTCTCGCCTCCGGACTCAGCGTGCTGGAGAATTTCGAAAAATTCCTGATCGAAGCCTCGCGTAATTCCGCGAATGGTTATCAGGGCGTGATGAAGTTTTGCGCCGCTTATCTGGAGTTCTCCCTCGACGCCAGTTCGAACTGGCTGGTTTTGGTCCGTTGTTCGCCATATTCGGATATGAAGACAAAAACCGACCGCGATTTGATGGATTCCAGATTCGCCAGTAT
>CAMWPE010000067.1 GCA_947176055.1 uncultured Desulfovibrio sp. | reverse complement strand
TGGACTGGGCGGCCTCGATCACGCCGCGATCGACTTCCTGCAGGGACGCCTCGACGAGACGAGCCACGAATGGCGCCGCGGAGAGAACCAGGGGGACGATCGTAGCGTTATTGCCTATCGTTGTGCCTACCACGAAACGGGTAAAGGGTATTACGGCGATCATCAGGATGAGAAAGGGAAAAGAGCGCGTAAGATTGACAATTACGTCCAGGACAGAATAAATCGTCCGCTTTGGCGTAATTCCGCCAGGGCGCGTAATGGCCAGAATGACGCCCATGGCGACGCCGAAAACGTAGGAAAAGAAAGTGGCGACGACGGTCATGTAGATCGTATCCCATGCGCCTATGGCAAGCATCATGATCGTTTTTTCGTCAAACATTCTTCATTTCCTCCAGGACAAGGGAATGGGTCCTCGCGTAATTCAATATCCTTTCCCTGGATTTTGGATCTTCCGGCAATTCCAGGACCATCTGGCCGAAAGCCTGGCCGCCGATGTCGCGAGTGTCCGCGTAGAGGATATTGACCGGACAGCCGCAATTCAAAACGATATTCGAGACAACCGGCTCGAAGGAGGAGCGTCCATTAAAGATGAGCCGGTAAGCGTTGGGATGGGGGAGGTTTTGCAGCGCTTCCGGCAGGACAAGTTTGCGGGCCGCCTCCGTGGCCGGATGGAAGAATACCTGCTCCGTCGAGCCCTCCTCGATAATTACGCCTTTGGAGATGATGGCCACATGATCGCAAATTTTGTCGATTACGCTCATTTCGTGGGTAATGACTACGACGGTGACGCCCATTTTGGCGTTGATTTCCTTGATGAGGGAGAGAATGGAGTCGGTGGTGGCCGGATCGAGGGCCGAGGTGGCTTCGTCGCAAAGCAACACAGCGGGATTGGTGGTCAGGGCCCGCGCTATGGCCACGCGTTGCTTCTGGCCGCCGGATAATTGCGCGGGATAGGCGTCCTTGCGCGATGCCAGACCGACGATTTCCAGCAATTCCAAAGCTCGGGGATTGGCTTCCCGCGCGGACTGACCCGCCAGCTCCAGGGGAAAGCGGACATTCTCCAGCGCCGTCCGTTGCATGAGCAAATTGAACTGCTGAAAGATCATGCCCATGGAGCGCCGGGCCTTGCGAAGTTCCGCGGGGGATAGCAGGCAGAGATCCGCGCCCTCGAAAAATACGGAGCCGCTTGTGGGGCGTTCCAGGAGATTTATACAGCGGACCAGGGTCGATTTGCCGGCGCCGCTTTTGCCGATGATGCCGAAAATGTCCCCGCGATTTATTGTCAGATTGATATCGGCCAGAGCGGCGATTTCCTTGCCCTTGATATTGAAAGTTTTGCGCAGGTTGACAAGTCTGATGATGGGATCGTCGCTCATATGCTATCCTGAAGAAAGGCCGGCCCCTTATGACGAATTTCGAGGGCGGACGTCTCGCGAAGTCGCCGAAGCGGTCTGGAGGATTTTATGGCCGCCCGCTATGGGAGTCCGCCGAGCGCTATAATAAATTAACTGTATCAGTATATCTTGATAAAGGCAATTTAATATTGCGACTACTATCCCTTGCCTTAAACGGCGCGATAGTTTATATAAATAACGGCGTCGAAATCGTTCGACCTGTCAACGCTGTCAAACGCCGTCAAAGGAGTTCTCCATGGCAGAGCAGACTCAAACTACATTTGATTCCTTGCGCGAAGAATTGGGAAAACTGGCCGCGCAGGTGCAGAATTTCGTCAGTTCCCAGGAACATAAAAAAAGCGACGAATCCCGGGAGATGATGGACAAGCTGATGAAGGAGGTCTCCGGACTGAAGCAGACCGTTTCCGAACAGGCCCAGCGCGTTTATAGCGCCGGCCAGAGCGGGGTCGAGGAAGTGGGCGAGTACGCTCGTCGCAATCCGGTTACGAGCCTGCTCATAGCCTTCGGCGCCGGATGCGTGTTTTCCTGTCTGTTGCGTCATCTTACAAAATAGGTTTTCATTATGGCGGCGAAAGGGCTGGCGGAGATCGTAATCGGCCTGCTGTCCCTGCTGGAAGCGGAAGGACTCGTTTTTCGCGTAAACGCCCTCCGGCTCGCGCGGGCGATTGTCCTGCAGATCATCGCCTTTATATTCGGGGCGGCGGCGCTGGCCTTTTTCGTGGCCGCGGCCTATAAATGGCTGGCGACCGTTGTCTCTCCGCCCCTGGTGTTCTGCGCTTTGGGCGCCATTTGCGCCGCTGTCTTTTTCGCTCTATTCTGGAGCTCGTCGTTATGGACAAAGACGAAGAAACCGGGGCGAAAAGCCCCGAAGAGCGATTGATCGAAGCCAAGATCAATTTCCTCAACGCGGTCGATAACTATGATCCCCTGCGTCCAATTAAGGATCATCCCTGGCTCGGCATGGGCGCGGCTTTCGTCTCCGGCGTCGGCCTTTCGCTTACAAAAATTAACCTGAAGGATATATCCCTGCTTCCCCTTGTCCTGCAAATGGGGAACACCGCCCTGAAATATTTGCTCGATTCAAAAAAATAACGCGCCCGTAGCTCAGATGGACAGAGCAGGAGCCTTCTAAGCTCTTGGCCAGGGGTTCGAATCCCTTCGGGCGCGCCAAATAAAGATTAAGGGGTTTGTATCCTTTGGGGTACGACCCCCTTTGATTTTATATCGCGCCAGTGTCGAGCGCTTGCCTGTCGCCAGCTTTTATAGCATTTTTCGTTTGAAAAAGTTCCTTAACGGCGGAGTAAAACCGACTTGGGACAATTTCGCGAACGGTTTCGCGTCTCAAAGCCGCCATAGGCCGCAACTATTTTCAAGCGGCCCGCGCTACAGGATCCCTTTTCTCTCCGGAAAGGCGCCAATCTTTCATATTTCCGCATCGTGACCGCCGGGCGTCCAGCCCATTCGGCAAGCTCGCCTATTTCGTCGCGCTTCCTCGCCTGACGAGAAAATTTTTATCAGAGCTTAAGATTTAACTTGCGCCTATAGCGGCTATAGGCAGTAAGGTCAAATCGCGCGTCTGAAAAATGCGATTTTTGACTTATCGAGATAATGTCATTTCAGCTTGCAAGGAGAAAAAGATGTCCGAAGCTTCCGTTTCGAATGCCGCCGCTCGGCCTATGCGCTCGGTTTACCTGATTTCCAAAATGGATTGCCCGATGGAGGAGGCGCTCATACGCAAAAAGCTTTCCTCCGTAAAAGGAATCGCCAGTATCAGCTTCAACCTTATGAAGCGAGCGCTCACTGTGGATCACGAACCCGGAGCGGGCTCCGCTATCGTGTCCGCGCTGAAAGCTATCGATATGGCTCCGGACGAGATCCGCGAAAGCGGAAGCGACGGCTCGCTCTCCGCCGGAACGCATGCCGATTATTTGATCACTAAAATGGACTGTCCGACAGAGGAGGCCCTGATTCGCAAGAAACTTGCCTCCGTGAAGGGGATTAAACATATTGAGTTCAACCTCATAAAACGCGTCCTGGCCGTTGACTTTGAGCCAGGAACCGGTCCGGCCGTTGTAGAAGCGCTGAATGCGATAGATATGGAACCGCGAGAGATAACACAGAAAACGGAGATGCCGCTGCCAAAAACCAGTATTCCCTGGGCCAGGCTGGCAGTCGCTGGAGTCGTCGCCCTTGTCTCCGAATTTTGCGATCTGTTGGGCGAATGGAATGCCGCCCTGGCTCAATTAACTGTCGCTGGTTACCCTCTGATGAGCGCGCTTGCGCTTCTGTTCGCGCTGATTGCGATCGCGCTCGGCGGTCTTACAACATTCAAGAAAGGCTGGTTGGCGATTTCCAATCTTAAGCTTAACATCAACGCCTTGATGGCTGTCGCGGTGACCGGAGCCGTTCTTATCGGGCAGTTTCCCGAAGCGGCGATGGTCATGGTTCTCTTCAATATCTCCGAAGCCATCGAGGCGCTGTCCCTTGATCGCGCCCGAAAGGCGATTCAGGAGCTGATGTCGCTCGCGCCTGAAATGATTACAATACAGGAGCCTGACGGCAAATGGAAAGAGGTACCCGTAGCGTCGGCGCCGCTGGGCGCGATCGCGCGCGCGCGTCCAGGAGAAAAAATAGGGCTTGACGGCATTGTCGTTTCCGGCAAATCGGAAGTCAACCAGGCCCCCATCACCGGGGAGAGTATGCCTGTGGCAAAAAAGGCGGGAGACACTGTCTATGGCGGAACAATCAACGAATCCGGCTCCTTTGAATTTCGCGTAACCGCGGCCGCGAAGGACACCGCCCTTGCCAGGATCATCGCGGCCGTTGAAGAAGCGAGGGCGACGCGCGCCCCAACGCAACGCTTCGTTGACGTCTTCGCCGCGTGGTACACGCCCTGCGTATTCCTTCTCGCGTTAATCTGGGCCCTTGTTCCGCCGTTGTTCCTTGGCGCGAGCTGGCATTCCTCAATCTACACGGCTCTGACGCTTCTGGTCATCGGTTGCCCTTGCGCCCTTGTCATATCCACTCCGGTGACAGTAGTCAGCGGCATGTCCGCCGCTACAAGAAAAGGCATCCTGGTAAAAGGCGGCCTATATCTTGAGCGGGGGCGGAGCCTGAACTGGCTCGCCTTGGACAAGACGGGCACTCTCACTTACGGCAAGCCGGAACTGACCAACGTCGTAATCCTGGCAAATGAGCCAGCCGAAAAGATCGAATCCATAGCCGCGGGCCTTGCGGGCAGATCCGATCATCCCGTTTCCAGAGCCATTGCCAGAGCCCGGGAAAGCGCCGGCGCGAAGGCGGCGGAAATCAACGACTTTAACGCGATCCCGGGAAAAGGCGTATCCGGAAGTCTTGACGGTCAAAAATGGTATCTGGGCAACTACAAGCTCGCGGAGTCGCTTGGAAAAGGCGGCGGGGAACTTGAGCAACGGGTCATCAGCCTTGAAAGCGAGGGCAAGACTGTCGTCGCGCTGATTGGCCCGGAAGGAGTCGCCGCCCTCTACGCTGTCGCCGATACGGCGCGCGAAACAAGCGCCCAGGCTATGAAAGAGTTGTCAGGGCTTGGTGTCCGGACGATGATGCTCACCGGCGACAACGCCCATACCGCAGCGGCCATCGCCAGGAAAGTCGGAGTAACAGAATACAAGGCTAATCTGCTCCCGGATGAAAAGTTGGGAATTATTGAAAAACTGGAAAAGGAAGGGAACACCGTTGGCATGGCTGGCGACGGCATAAACGACGGACCCGCGCTCGCAAAGGCGAATATCGGCTTCGCAATGGCGCGCGGAGGAACGGATACCGCCATTGAAACCGCGGATGTCGCGCTCATGGATGACGATCTCCGCAAAATTCCGGCCTTCATCCGTCTATCCAGGGCGACCCATGCTATCCTTATCGAGAACATAGCTTTCGCTCTTGGAATCAAGGCCGTATTTTTCGCGCTTACCCTGACCGGCAACGCTACGATGTGGATGGCGGTGTTCGCGGATGTGGGGGCGGCTTTGCTGGTCGTCGCCAATGGCCTGCGAGCGCGTGGCAAATAACGGGAATCCCGCAAGAAAAATCCCCGCGAAATCATGAGGAAGCGTCTGTAAAGCCGCCATAGCGCGGTTTTTTTCAATCGTTGCGCGCTATGGCGAGGATCCGGTCGGGGGGAAGTCCGCGACCTCCGGATAACGCGGAATTCGGGCGCGAATATTACGTCGACTTCCGTTATCCTGGCGTTCTTGCCGGATATCAGTTTAGCGCCTCAAGCGTTCGGCGAAATCGAGGCTGAAATAATCGCCAGGTATGAAAAAATCCGCGGCGCGACCTTGTAGGCAAGCGAGCCTGTCCGTCTGTTTCTGGAGAAGCTGGCTGGCTATTATATTTCAGTCCATCCTGGAATCATAAATTTGGCCTGACGGAAAAATTTACTTGCTTACTCCGACGGCGCCCATCTTGACCATCTGGGAGCGCCCGTAGGCGTTGCTCGCATTTCCGCGCGACAAGGCTGGCGTTCATAGCGAATCTCCATTGGCGCGCCTCTTCCATTCGCCGCTCGTTCGTCAAAGTATTCCGGACGCGTTTTTGCCGTACGCGAGCCCCGCCGCGAACTTTTGTTTTAGCTAAAATTCGCGTAAAATCCAAAGAACCTGGACACGGGACGGCTTTGCCTGTTCGGATGGGGAATGACAATGGCATTCATAACCAGACGCGGCATTCCGAGAATCTTCGGCGCGCTTCGGCGAAGGAGGAGCCTGAATGCCAGATTAATCGACAATTTCATTATGGCAGTCATCATCGTCAACGCTGTCTCTCTCGGTATGGAGACCAGTCCTTAAATACGAAATATGGCGCGGCGCTCAAGTTGATTGACAACATAGCGCTTGGCATTTTCACGCTTTAAATTGGCGCGAAAATGCTGGTCAAACGCGTCCGCTTTTTCCGCGACCCCTGGAACGTTTTTGATTTCCTGATCGTGGGCGTCTCCCTGTTGACATTCATTCCCCAGCTCAGCGTGTCGCGCAGTCTCCGAATCCTGCGAATTTTCCTCCTTATTTCCTTCATGCCCAGACTGCGTTTTATAGTCCAGTCGCTCCTGTTGTCGTTGCCCGGGATCTTCGGCATCAGTATCCTGCTAGCGGTCGTGTTCTATGTTTTTGCCGTCATAGCTACCCAGACATTTGGATATGATAATCCCTATACTTTTGGAAGCCTGAATAGATCCCTCTACAGTATTTTCAGGATTATGACTCTTGACGGTTGCTGGACCATCGTCAATAAGGCTTTAAAAAATCATCGATACGCTTACTTCTTTTTCATCCCTTTTATTCTTTTCAGTTCCTATATTATCCTGAATATATTTATTGCCATTATTATCAATAGTATGAGAGAGGCGCGCCTGCGAAGCGAGGAAAAGGCGAGGAAAGCGGAACGGGACGTCAAGACGCACGAGGATGCCCAGCGCAGCGAACACCTGCGGGATGAGTTAATGAAAAAACTCAATGAAATTGACGCGCGTATCCGGGGCCTGGAATGAGAGCGCGCGAGCGGGAAAAATATGGTTAGGGAAACCAAATTTGCCTCAAGGCCAAAAGTCCGTCATTGGAGACGCGATAAAAGTAAAACGAATAAGATACGCCGACATTAAAAGGTTACGAAAGGATTCTATTTAAATTTTAGATAAATATAGAATGATATAGGACTTCCTGAAAACAAGTTTTGCGGCGCCTATTTCAAAAAAGTCTTTCATATCCGTTTCAAGAATTCATAGGGTAGAGCAAATTTTATTAATGATAGGTTCTAACGAGCGCCATAGGTCTTGATCTGACGCGGGGAATCTTCGCGCGCCGGATAAAAATTTATGCTGTCACAGAAATAGCGGCGCGACTCCCGATTTTTCGCGAGTTCTTAAAGCTGATTTTTTTGAGCGCGCCCGACGCGGCGCCGGTCTATCCCACTCCC
Source organism: uncultured Desulfovibrio sp. (assembly GCA_947176055.1). Classification (GTDB taxonomy): domain Bacteria; phylum Desulfobacterota; class Desulfovibrionia; order Desulfovibrionales; family Desulfovibrionaceae; genus Desulfovibrio. The sequence continues at coordinate 3,587 of CAMWPE010000067.1, read as the reverse complement.
GCGATTTTTCCATCCCCCTTGTAAATTTTATTTAGCATTATAGTTTCCGGCGATTTAAAGCGCGCGCGTCGCGACTATGCCGCGCGAAGCTCGCCAAGACGTCCGCGAAATTGTTTCAGGGCGGCGCTATTGCGCCGTTAAGGACGTTTTTAAGCGTAATTTGCTATAGCAGGGCCTGAATCAGGCGCGGGAGCGGTTTTATACCGTTTTTTTCCGGGCGTCTGACGCGCGTTTGTCGTCGGTTGTAAAATTGTTCGCGACCTCGTCGGGAGTATAAATGAGCCTTCGCTAAATGATAAAGAATTTTTAGCTGATAAAAGCGCCCCAAACAATCGGGAAATTCTGTAACCGGGAGCATGCTTTTAAAACCGTGAAAAATTTTATGTTGGCGAGAGAGACCGGAAGGGCGGGGGAGCGCGTTAGCGAAGCGGTAAAAAGAGAGTGTTTTAATAGTAGAGCGAGAGCAAGCGACGATCCCGGCGTCTCCAAAACCGTACTTTTATGGATCGTCCTTTTTGTTTAGTTTTTAAATACTACATACGCGTTTGTCACCCTTTTTAACGGAATTTGTTGTTAATTAAACAGGCGTGCCGCAAAGTACGCTTTTGTGGACAGTTTTTTCATGAATCCCGGTTTCGCTGCGCCTCGCGCGACGCGAGAGCGGGCGTTGTCCTTTTCCCAGGCCCCGAAAGACATAACCAAATCTTATAAAGAGAAACAAGGCGGAGCGGAATGAAAATTAAGCCGATAGGTCTTGTCATCGCGTTGTTTATTGTTTTTTTAGGGGCTCCAGTCCTCGCGGATTCCGGAAAAATAGTGTTCTGCAGGACGCTAACCGACCAATTTAAACCGGTAGAGACGGGGGACGAATTTCCCTGACCGACGGTCTCCTGGCTGGCGGTATCCAGGAACCCCTTTGGCAAGCCCGCGCTTACAATTTCTATCTATAGGGACGCCGGCGGGACGCAAAGTTTATTGCTTCGCAGGGATTTTGACGTAAACCCAGCCTGGAACAATGTGGGTTTGCGCAATATGCCTCTCTTGGATCCCGGACGATATACCATGGTTCTCTCTCATACCGACGGCTCGGAAATCGCATCCGGCTCGGTCACCATTCTTGACGCCGCCAGTTCCGAACCGCCAAAACCTGAAGAAAAGGTGGGCGGAACGCTGAAAGATTTATTTAATAAATACGATCCCAAAAATAAATAAGGCCGGTCCGCGGCCGGCGAAGAGGCAAAAATGAAGAAAGGACTGCTCTGTTTTTCCCTGGCTCTGATCCTTGCATGGGGCGGCGACGCTTTTGGCGCCCGGACAACCCGGGATCTGGTTTTTGAAGACGACGACGAGGCCGCGACCCAGCAAGAGTCGAGCGGAGCCCAGACTATAGCCGCGAAAGCGACGGTAGTTTTGGAAAGGGACGGCAAGACGAGCACTGTCGCGCCCAATCACGAATTCAAATCCGGCGACAAGGTCAAACTCGTCTTCACGCCCAACGTCGACGGCTATGTCTACTGGTTGGCCAAAGGCAGCAGCGGCGAATATTCCATGCTTTTTCCCAACGCCAAAGCCGGCATGGACAACGCGGTGAAGCGCAACGCGGAATACACCGTCCCTGTCAAGGGCGGTTTTCGCTTTGACGACACGCCAGGCAACGAAGAGTTGCTCTGTATCCTCTCCCCCGAAAAGATGCCGGATCTCGATAAAGCCGCCAGCGAGCAGTTCGCCAACGCGGGAAAACGGGTAGCGGATCTGGAACAGGAACAGACCAAAAAACGCGCCGCCCGCGATCTGGTGTTTGAGGAGGAGGAAGACGAGGACGTTCGGACAAACACCCAGAAAGCGCCCGCCGGAGAACCCTTTGTCGCGTCCTTTGTGTTCAAGCATAATTAAATTTCAAATTCGTCAATATCGCGGCGCGAGTCCAATTCGCGACTCGCGCCCTTATCTTGACTGGCTATTAAAAGAGATCGCCAATGCGTATTTTTTCCGTACTTTTGCTCGGTCTGGTTGTATGAGCGAACGCGTGTTACGCGGCCAATTTTGAAGAACTCCTCAACAAAGGCCAGGAAGCTTATAAAGCCGGCGATTTCGCGGAGGCTGGCTCCCTTTTCCGGAAGGCCGGAGACGAGCTGGGAAAGAAAAAAGACGCCCGGGCAGTCCTGGTTTGGGGAACGCGGCCATCGCGTTGATGAAGGCGGAAGACTATCAGGCGGCCGCGGATCTCTACGAGCAAATTCTCTCTCAAAAAAATCCGCCCAAGGAAAAGCTGCAGCAGTTTTACAATAATTTGAGCGTATGCCGGGCGAACCTGAAGCAGCCCGCGCTTCGGCTGGCGACTATCGACCGGATGCTGAAAGCCGTTCCAAAACTGCCCGCCGCGGAACTGGCGGAAATTTACGCACGGCAGGGAGACGCGTACAGAAGCCTGGAGTTATACGGTCCCGCCGCGACGGCATACGACAAGGCTTTGCATGCTTTGCCAAAAGGCGCTGAAAAGGAACAGCGGGCGTTATTACTCGCCGCGGCTGGATTGGCGCTGGGAAATCTGGGCGAATAAGCCGCCGAAAAGAATCTCATCGAGGCCAGAAAGCTCTCCGGCGAATTGGGGATGCCCCAAACCATGGCCAAAGCGGACAGCAATCTTGGTTTGCTCCAGCGAGAGAAAGGAAATTATCCCGAAGCTCTCGCGCTTCTGCGAAACGCTTTAGCTACGGAACAAAAAGCCGGTCTGCTCTTAAGTCAGGCCAGGGATAACTTAAATCTCGGAATTGTTCACGCTTCTACGGGCAAGTTTGACAAAGCAATGGAGCATACCCGCGAAGGCCTGAAACTCGCGATCCAGGAAAAGGATATCAAAGAACAGGCCATCGCCTTGCTTAACAGGGCTGTTCTGCAAAGGGCCGTTGGTAATTTAAAGGAAGCCGGAGCCGATTATTCCCAGGCGGCGAAGCTGTTTGAGGAAGCGGGATTCCAGGAAGGACAAGCGTCCGCGAAGCTGGGAATCGGCAAAATGGCCGAACTGGCCGACAAGAATTATGTCGCGGCTTTGGAGAATTATCTTCAAGCTCTCGAATTTTATTCCAAACCGAACTGCCGCGCCGGCAAGCGGTGGCGCTCTTGCAACTTGCCGATCTCCATAAACAAATCGCGGAACCCGGAAGAACGACAAGGGATCTGGTCTTTGACGACGAGCCGGTCACGCCACAAATAAGCGGCCAGGAGGCTTTGGCCAAATCAGCCGGATATTACGCCCAATGTCTGGATATCGCGGAGAGACTGGGGCTGAAGGAACTAATCGCCTCCTCCCGTCAGGGACTCGGGTTCAACGCCTTCAAAAACGGCTAGCTGGAAAGCGCGCTGGAGCATTACAAACAGGCCATAGACATAACGACGGCCCAATTCGCGAGCATGGAAGAGGCGCAGGCTCTTGGCGAATACATGGCGGAAAAGGAAGCCTTATACAACGAGGCCGTCGAGGTATGCGCGGCCCTTTATCAAAAAACCAGGGATAAAAAATATCTCGACTTGCAACTCCAGTACGCCGAGACACTTAAAAACGAAATTCAGAAGGCCGCCGGCGCGCT
>CAMWPE010000066.1 GCA_947176055.1 uncultured Desulfovibrio sp. | reverse complement strand
TTACTGAAGATAATAATGATAAAGAGGGAATCAAATCTTTTTTAACAAATATGAAAAATATTGGCGTTCGGGTAGTTCTTACTTCCCCAGATTTTAATCGCGCTCAAGAGAGTAAAATATCGGAACGCACAAAACAAGCGGCCCGTTATCTTTTTTCCGAAGCGAAGAAAATGAATTGTTTTAATTGGTGCGGCCCATTTTTTGATCCTTTATTCGAGACATACGCTAAAGAAGTTTTTGCAAAAGACGCGAAAGCGTAGCGGGCGGACGCGCGGTTAAACGGCTTCTCCGTCGCGGCGACAGCCATTATAAAGCGCGCGGGCAAAGAATTGCGCTCAAAAATGCGGGCGTTTCATTAAATTACTATAGCAATGTCTGGAACGTTTTAACAAGACAAGGGCGTTGGCAAGCGGCTTGAAATTAAAAAGGGCTATATATTGACAGACAAAAAAATTCATTCGCGCTTAGCGTTAGCGAATTTAATTCAACAATTGCGATACCTTCAGCCATTGCCTATATACAATAATTTTTATTAACTTTCCCAATATTCTATTGAGACTGCTTATGTCGCGTTTTCCGGCTCTTCCCACATATGGCATGCCAAGCGTGGAAAATAGATTCCATTCGATGGATATCGAATTAATCAATTATTGCGCCAACAATTGCGTATTTTGTTGCGCGCGCGATCGTTCTCCCCGACGTAAAATTATGGCCGTCGAGGATCTCAAAATATTGCTGGATCGCGTTCCCGGTTTCAAGGGTAACGTTACCCTTTCCGATACCGGGGATCCCTTGCTGCTTGACGATCTGCCGCTAAAAATCCGCCTCATTAAAGAAAGCTGGCCGGAATCAGTCGTCAATATCACCACAACTTTAAGTGTGGCCCGGAGCGAAGCCTACTTTCGCGAACTATTCTCGTCCGGTCTTGATCAGATCCTCTTAAGTCTATACGCCTTCGATAAAGACGATTACGCGAAACTGCAAGGCTCCCGCAAATATGAAAATGTTTTGAACAATCTCCGGCATATCGCGAAAGTTCCGGACGCCCCGCGAAAACTTTATCTCAAGGATATGACAAATTTTAATGAGATCTATCCTGTCGATGATTACGAACGGAAAAAGAGAGATTTCCTCGAATTTTATCGCGGGCTAGGATACGATAATATTTTCCCCACAATAGTCTTGCCAGTTGTGCCAGACGAAATTGAAGGAGATTACTGGAACGCGCCAGTTCCCTGCAATGTAGTCTGGGGCGAAAGGGCCGGAATGTGCGAGATCCACGCGGATCTTGATATCGCGCCTTGCTGTCTTTTTCCCAATGACAAGGTAACATTCGGCAATTTGCGCGAACAAAGTCTCGAAGAGATTTTTAATGGAGACAAGGCGAAAGATTTCCGGCGCAAATGGCGGGAAATGCGGCACAAGGAAATCCCCGTATGCCGCCGTTGCAAATGCTACGATATGAGCGTCAATAACTGGGAGGAAAACGATCGGATCGCTTTATGGATAGCGGATAAACTTAAGGGCCAGGATGTATTATTCATGGGAAACGGCTCCGCCTGGCGACGCTACGCTTGCTTTTTTAACGACTCAAAGCCCATAGCGATGATTCTGGAAGATAATCCCGGCTCGTTGACAGAATTTGAAGGTATTCCAGTTCAGGATATATCCGTCCTGGCCGATAAATCCTACGCGAAAACGCCTTTGGTCATATTCGCCTACCGCAAGGAAGCCAGAAAAATTTTAACTAAAATTTACGATAACTTCGACCGTTCAATAAAGACGATTTTCGTTTGCCCTCCGTGGTACGTCCGCGAAGAAAATGGCAATATATTTTATTACGACAAGATTTAAACCGCCGCGAGGCTTGGGAATAAGAAATAATGTCCGACGAAAACGCGGTTAAACCGCTGATCAGCGTGTTGATGCTGACCTATAATCATGGTCCGTACGTTGCCCAGGCCATAGAAAGCGTCCTGGGCCAGAAGACAGACTTCCCATTCGAGCTTATTATCTGCGACGACGCCTCTCAAGACGAAACCCAGCGAATAATAAAAGAATTCGCCGCGAAAGACGAACGCGTCGTCCTATCGATCCAGCCAACGAACACAAAGCTGGGCAAGAATTTCGCCGACGGTTGCGCGAAAATACGCGGCAAATATGTGGCGTTCTGCGAAGGGGACGATTACTGGACAGCGGCAGACAAATTGCAAAAACAGGTTTCATTCCTGGAAGCAAATCCCGATTTTTCCATAGCCGCGCATAAGGTTCAAATCCTCGATACGCAAAACCAACAGCCTGGCGCGACGCCCGCCTATATCTATAAAGACTGCACTTCGGACGAGCAAAGAATAAAAGACGGAGTGTTTTTCGCCGACGAGGCGCTGGCGAACTATTATTTCCAGACTGGATCTCTCGTCCTGCGCTGGCTTTTCCCCGACGGTTTTCCGCACTGGTATCGCAAAAGGATGATGTTCGATCACTTCCTGTTCATGTTGCACGCGGTCGAGGGCAAGATCAAATATTTCGACGAGCCGATGAGCGTCTGGCGTCGACACGGGGGCGGGTATTCCTGGTTGCAAACCCAGGACAAGGGCCTGTTTTTCCAGAAGGAGGGAGAAGACTGGATCAAACTCTATGAAAATATGGACAAGTTTTTTTCGCGCCGCTTTCACTTCCAGATTCGCGAGCGAATACTGCTGGCCTTAAGGGCTATCGCCGATAATTGCGTAAAAACTGGCAATATCGATCAGCTCCGTTCCTTGGTCAATAATTATCAGCATTATTTTAATGAAATCCAGAAGGACGCCATCCTTGTCGACGCCGCGCGCCTGGCCTTTCCCGAAAGACCGGAATTTGCTCCGCCATGGCAAACAGCGTCCTCGCCGGACATGGACAAGCAGGAAACGCCGGAGCCTGCGCACGCTCTTGGCGGCTTTTCACGACTGGCGGTCGCGGATATTCCCGAACGCTCCGACAGCGTCTGGAACTATTGGACAAAAGACGAGCCTAGCGCCTGTTTTTTCAACCTGCGCTCCGCGCTCATGCGCTATTTATGGGAAAAAGGCGTCAGCGCTCTCTGGCTACCCTCGTATATGCCGCCGATGCTGGAATTAAATCGCGAATCTTGTCAATTTATCCGTAAATTCTATCGCGTAAACGAAAAACTGGAGCCGTCGCCGGAGTTCATTCATTCCGTAGGGGAAGGCGAAGCCGTCCTTACCATTAATTACCTTGGCAAACCGTTGCCGACTGAAGTCGCGATAGCCCTGCATGAACGAGACGACATAATCTGGATCGAGGATCTGGCCCAATCCCTGGATCGGCCGAAACACGATCTGGCGAGCGCGGTAATTTACAGCCCTCGCAAGCTCTTCGGCGTTCCCGACGGCGGAGTCCTGGTAGGCAAAGGCGCGGACGATCTGAAAGGCTGGCTCGAAAATAAAACTGGCGAAGTCATTAACCAGCGAGAAGATTTATTGCTCAAAGCCCTGGAACCGGACACCGACAAAAGGGCGCTCGATCTTTTCTGGCAAAAAAGCGATATGGAACATCAGCTATCGCGACGGAAAATGAGCGTCTTAACAGAAGCCTTGCTCAAACGCGTTCCGTACGCGCCCATAGCTGAAAAACGCAAGAAAAACTGGACAATACTTTATGATCGCCTAAATGAGTATTGTCTTTGGGAGATAGCGAAGCCGGACTTTACTCCCTTCGCTTTTCCCTTTGTCGCGCCAGCCTCGTTCCCCGTAGAAATTTTGCATACTTTGCTGACACGCGCTAACATAGTGTGCCAGCGTATGTGGCATCCATTGCCAATACCGCGCAACCATTTTCCGCAGGAAGAGGCTCTGGAAAAGCGGCTTTTGCTTTTGCCTTGCGATCAAAGTCTGGATCAAAAGGAGCTTGAGAGAATCGCCGAACTGTCCCTGAAGATCATTAATGATCCAGGGTACTTTTCAAGCAAGATAGAAGTTTAATCGCGATTTGGCCTATGAAAAAAAAGCTGATCATGATTGGTTGCGGGGGCACCGCCGAAATGTTCGCCGACAGTTTCATGGCTTCCGACGAATGGGAGATCGCGGCGTTTTCGGTAGAAAAGCGATACCTGCGATCAAGTTTCATGGGTCGCCCGGTCGTCGCCTTCGAAAACCTGGAAGATCTGTTTTCCCCGGAAGAATATTATTTCTTTGTTGGCATAGGCGAAAATGATCTTAATCGACTGCGACGACGGTTTTATACGGAAATGCGATCCCGCGGCTGGAATCCGGCGTCCTATATTTCGCCCCGGGCTTCGGTGTCGGCGCGGGCCAAGCTGGGCGAGCATTGTTTTGTGTCCGACAATGTCGTAATTCAGACTTCCTGCCGGGCAGGGAACAATGTAATTTTCCTGCCCAACTGTTATATAGCCCACCACAGCGAGATCGGCGACAACGTGTTTTGCGCGGGGGGAGCGAATATTTCAGGTTTTGCCAGGATCGGCGAATTTTCATTCATAGGCGCGAACGCCGCCGTATCCACCTGCGTAAGCGTAGGGCGGAATTGTCTGGTCGGCATCGGCGGCGTCTGCTCGCGGGATCTGGCGGACAACGAGGCGCTTGTCGCGCCGTATAACACTGTCCGGCCTGACGCTCGCGAAATTTTCAATATATGGCACGCGAAAACCTCCGCGAAAGCTAGAGCGGCGCTCAATAAGAGGGACGATATTAATGACGAGTAATATTGCCGCAACCTCAAGCCAGGTTTGATAATTAGCGAAGATCAATGAATAAATCCGAAATATATATCACTGCTATGGCGCCGGACGCCGGATCGCCGGACGAAGCATTAAAAATTCTGACCGCTAAATTGCGGGACGAATTGGCCATGCGGGGCATGAGCGAAGAAAACTTGATCATGACCCGTCTTTTTTCCAGCGATCCGACCAGACACGCGCCGGTCATCTCCCGCGACTGGCCGGCGGATCTCGCTTCCCATACGGTTCTTATCGGTCAACCTCCGCTTGATTCGCGCTACCTTTCCCTGCAAGCCTGGGCATTGAAAGGCGATATCGACAAGGAAATTTTAGGCGACGGCTCGCTTTTTTTGCGACACGGCGCTTACCAATCCCTCTGGTCAATTGAAACGCCCGGCCGCCCCGGCAATTCGGAACAGCAAACCGACGAGATTCTATCCCGCCTGGGCAGCCGTCTATGGCGGCATGGCATGAGTCTGGAGTCGAACGTAATACGCACCTGGTATTATATGCGCGATGTGGACAATAATTACGCGGGCATGATCAAGAGCCGCGTCCGCCATTACGAAATTCATGGCCTGAAACCTGACACTCATTTTATCGCCAGCACCGGTATCGAAGGGCAGGGAGCCAATCCCGCCGCGCTGTCCTGGGTTCAAAGCCACGCCGTATCGGGAGTGAGAGCCAGTCAGATCGTCCACTTGAAGGCGCTCGATAATATGTCGCCTACGGCAATTTACGGAGTAAATTTTGAGCGCGGAACGCTCGTCACGTACGGGGATCGCAAACACGTCCATATTTCGGGCACAGCCAGTATCGACCGGCATGGCGACGTTTTATACAAGGGCGACGTGAAGGCGCAGACAAGAAGGGCGCTGGAAAATATCGACGCTTTGCTCCGGGAAGGCGGGCTTGATTTTAATGATCTGCAATCGGCGATTGTTTACTGTCGCGACGGTCATGACTATGCTCATATCAACGAAATTGTCCGCGAAATACTCCCTGGTGATTGCGCCATAAACATAACGAAAGCGCCGGTATGCCGTCCGGACTGGCTGGTTGAGATCGAGGGCGAGGCCGTTCGCGAAGCCTCAAATCCAGAATTTGGCAACTACCTCTAAACGAAGGACGAGGGCATGAATATAGATACCATGACATGGGCGCGATTGCCGGAATTCGACAATCAGGAAGTAGTGATATTCGGCATTGATAAACCGGCTATCGATCTTATCAAGCATATTGACGAAAAATATCCCGCCATAAAAATCAAGGCTGTCGTCGGCAAGGATTGCGTATGCGAAAAATTCATGGGATATCCGGCTTATTCTTTGGCCGAAGCCCGCGAAAATGGACTCATTGACAACGCGATCATCCTCATAGCCCATAATCAACCAACCAACGCCGTTAACCAGCTTTTGGAGGACAAACCGGCCAGGATCGGGGTAGTATCGAGCCAACTCTATAAAATGTTCCACTCGCCTTCGCCCATCGGCGTCAGGACGAAAGCGGAAAAATCGATAACGCCCTTTTTTAGCGAAAGGGACACGCCCGCTATTTCGGCCCTGGTGAGCAACGCCTACGTTAGCGGAGGCCTGATGGGCAGCAATATCTTCGAACTGGCCGACTTCGAGCGGCGTCAATACGTCGCCTGGTCTTTTCCGGCGCCGGCCTGTCCGATGTCGCTTCATGATTTCGCCCAAAAAGTTCCATTGACTACGTTGCCCATGCTGATGTCACATATGTCATATTTATTATGGAAACGGGGCGTTCATGTGACACAGCTCTCGCCGTCGCGTCGCTGGTTTGTCGGCGTCCGTTATAATTATTTTTTCCTGGACATACTAAATACGGAGACGGGCGATCATATCTTCTGGCATGATTTGCCGCCGGAAGAAGGTCTATGGGACTATGTGGCTACGGGAGACTTCGACGGCGACAAAGACGAGTTCATGTTTGTTCGTTGGCGCAATTCCGACGCCATTCGCGGCATGCTCGATGAGACCAATCGCGTCCGTTGCCAGGTCTGCCGTCTGAATCTCGATAACATGCGTTCGGAAATCCTGCATGAGTTTGATTTTCAGGACAGGATACATCAATGCACCATCTCCGGCGACGGACGGTACATGGTCTTCGCGCCGATGCGCGTGCTCCGGCCAAAGGGGAGCCTGAAAAAGCTCAAGCAGGAAGAGATAATGCGGAATCTGCGAGAGACTGTCGCGCTCGATTCCATGGCGACCTTGGATCTGACCACCGGCAAAAGCTGGGAAACGAAGATTCCCTATCCCATTCCGGCGCATTTCGAGCTGGATCCATTCGATCCGCATTTATTTTATGTGTCCACGCATAGCCTCGTGGCGCACGCGGATGGCGTGCTGTGTTTCCAGCCGGGAACAATCGAAAAAATGCGGATAAAAGACGGGGAGACAGTCATCGAGGGCGAATACACGCATCCGGGTTTCGTCCGGACGACCCAACACGCTGTCTTTGCCCTGAAAGGCAAGACGTATATCGCCGTAACCAATCAAAACAAGCTGGAAATCATCGACGCGGCCACAATGCGCGTCTGGAAGATTTTCAAGATCGCCGACGATCCATTCTACGACAACGCGAACTTCAATGACCCCGAATTTTTGAAAAAACCTTTTAATTTGCCGGTGCAACCCGACTGGTGCGATTCAGTTTCGGTCTCGAGCGACGGGAAATATCTCATCCTGCATATGAAGGATGGATTTAATATTCTCGATGTGGAAGAATTAAAGATCGTAGGCCGCGTGAATTATAGGAATACGACCCAGCCAATGTTCACGACCACGCATGGGAGCTACTGGATGCAAAACGCGCCGCAACAGCTTATTGACAAAGCTTACGCGAGCTGGAACAAGGGCAAAGACACAATATAGCCTCGCGTCTCCTCTTTTCCGGGAATCCGGACGGGGCGGAGAACGTTAATAACCGGCGCCGGGGGATAAAAATCTTGCGAATCGCGATCATGCAGCCGTATTTGTTTCCATATATCGGCTATTTTCAATTAATCGCGGCCGTCGATATTTTTGTATCCCTGGACGACGTCAATTTTATTAAAAGAGGCTATATTAATCGCAATAATATATGTGTTAATGGCAAGAAGTGCCGGTTTTCCGCGCCGTTGAAAAAAGCGAGCCAGAACGTTCTGATTGACGATGTTGAGGTCGCGGACGAATTTCCCCAATGGCGTGACAAGTTCTTGCGGACATTGGAGCTGGGTTACGGAAAATGCTCCCATTTTCGCGAAGGCATGGATTGCGCGGAGCAAGTTTTTACTCGGGGCGAAAAAAAAATAAGCGAAATTAATTATTACGGCTTGCGCCTGATCGCGAACAAACTTGGTCTGAAAACGCGATTTTACAAGGCTTCGGATCTGGGGATGCCACGAACAAAGGGCGCGTCGCGTCTCGCGGCTATCGCTTCCCATTTTAAAGCGGATTGCTATGTCAATCCGCCGGGCGGCAAAAAGCTGTACAGCGAGGAGATGTTCAGTCCTTATGGCGTCGACTTGCGCTTCCTTGATCCCGCGCTCAAGCCTTACCCTATGCCAGTATGGATACCGGCCTTATCAATTCTGGACGCGATCGCGCGCGAAGGCTTTGGTTATATCGCCGATAAATTGTTGAACGGCTGGAAATTGACGCCCGTTGTCAAAACGACGGAATCAGACGCGACGAGAGCGGATGACGTTTAGTCTTTTCCGGGGATGATAGATAAACGTTATACTCGCGGGGATAGCCGGAACTGGAACCTGGATAGAAAATCTAAAGGAATATGGAATGTTGTCGAATACGCCGCGCGCGACTCTCGCGGAACAGTTGCTTGTATGTCCGCGGTGGAGACGGGAGGGATTGTCCGGCGATCCGGGAAATATTATAGTATTCGCCCATAAGGACAAAATTCGCGAAGCCTGCGAAAAAATTCTGGCCGCGTCGCCATCCGCGAATATAGTCGGCTTTCACGCTCATAAGGGCGGGATGACGGAGATTGTCATTTCGCGTAAGGGAAAAAATATTGTTATTCCGGCTTTGCCGCCGGATTGTCTGAAAACGCGTCCGGACTGCGCCGGAGTATTGTACTGGGAAGGTTGCGTCGCGCCGGATTTATTGTATCATTTGAATACGGCCATCGCCGCTAGCGCGGATATAGTCATTTTTCCTGAAATTCCGGCGGGCGCGGCCGGAAAAAGGCGAGACGCGGGACTTTGCGAACGACGCGGGCCGGAGCTGGAAAAAATTTACGCGCGGCTGGCCGACGACGAAAGTCGCCTGGCCTTCGCTTCCGTGGTCAAGGGTCTTTTGACGGGCGGGATAGAATGGCCCCGGCCGCCCGTCGCGCCGGAGTATCAACATCCCGCTGTTTCCGCGGAAGCCGGGGACACGGTAATCGACGCGGGGTTATTCGATAGTTCGGTATTGAGGAATTTCGCGCTTACCGTAGGATCCGCGGGGCGCGTATTCGGATTCGAGCCCGAGCCTGATAATTATAAATTTGTTCTGGAGACCCTGGAGCGATTTGGCGATCCGGGAAATATAACGGTTGTTCAAAAAGGTTTGTGGTCGCGAAAGGATAGAATGAATATTTCCCAGGAAGGGGCCAGCGGGAAATTGTGTAGAGACGGCGCGTCGTCGGCTTGCGAAGTCGTCGATCTGGATTCTTTTGTAAGGGGAAATAATATAGGTAAAGTTGATTTGATAAAAATGGATATAGAGGGAGCCGAGCTGGAAGCTTTAAAAGGAGCCAGGGAAACTATAATCAGGGATAAACCGAAACTTCAAATCTGCGCTTATCATAAAATTGACGATTTGACGGATATTCCCGCCTATATCGACGCTATCGCCCCGGGTTATAAATTCTGGTTCGCTTCGCACGCTCCTTATTTGAACGAATATATTTATTATAGTAGGTATAGCGGGGATAGCCAATGAGCCGCGTAAACGTAGTAAAGAGCGATTTGCCCGATGAACGCGAATTTTTCTCCCATTTAAAAGAAGTTTTCGCCAACAATATCCTGACGAACAACGGTCCAAAATGTCAGGAACTGGAGAGAGTTCTCGCCAAATTTCTGGACGCCGAATATCTTACTATTTGCTCCAACGGCACAGTGGCCATCGAGATGGCTATTCGCGCCGCGAATGCAGCGGGTCGCCCGGTTATTACCACGCCCTTTACTTATGTCGCGACTATTACGGCTCCTATGTGGGTGGGATGCGAAGTAATTTTCGCGGATATTGATCCGGAGACTTTATGCATAGATCCTCTGTCCATCGCGGAGCGGATAACCGATCAGGTCGCGGCGGTCATACCTGTCAATATATACGGACATCCGTGCGACGACGAAGGTATTCGCGAAGCGGCGGGAGGAGTTCCCATAATATATGACGCGGCCCAGGCTTTTGGAGCAAAGCTGGACGGAAGATCGCTTTTTGACTTTGGCGATTTCGCTACATGCAGCTTGCATGCTACAAAAGTTTTTCATTGCGGCGAGGGAGGTTTTGTTGTCGCGCATTCGGCGGAGAAGCGACGGGAACTTTGCCTTTTGCGGGCATTCGGTCACGATAATGACGAATACGAGAGCGTTGGTATTAATGCTAAAATGTCGGAATTGCACGCGTGCGTAGGCTTATCCCTGTTAAAAGATTACTATGGGCGCCTGGAAAAGAGAAAAAAAATAGACGGGCTTTATCGCGCGCTTTTAAAACGCGATAAATTGCGTTTTCCATCTACTCCGGAGGGATTTGAATCAAATTACGGTTATTTTCCGGTTATCCTGAAGAACGAAAATTTATTGTCTCGCGTTGTCCGCGCTCTCAATCAAGCCGATATCTTCCCGCGACGTTATTTTTATCCCGCCTTGACCACGCTAACCTATACTCGCCAATCGTTGGAAACGTGCCCTGTGGCCGAAGATATCGCTAAAAGAGTTCTTTGTTTGCCCCTCTACGCGTCGTTGCCGCTCGTCGTAGCTGAAAAGATCGTAGAAATAGTCAACTCTATAGAATAAATTTTAAGAAATACGCGTTTTAAATCAGAAAATTTCAGATAATTGTTTCTTCCTGCGCGATAAGCTATCGCGAAGCGTCGCGTCGGAGTTTATTTAATAATTAGCAAGGCGGTAACAAACATTGAGACACAGGGTTCTCGTTTTCCCTTGCGGTTCGGACAACGCTCTGGAATTATACGAATCATTGCGATATTCGCCGCATTTTGAAGTATTTGGCGCCACCAGCGTCGTTGATAGAAGCTCGCTAATTTATCCTCCCGACCGTTTGTTATCCC
>CAMWPE010000065.1 GCA_947176055.1 uncultured Desulfovibrio sp. | reverse complement strand
GTCCGCTTGCGGGAAATTTGTTCCCCGCTTCTTTACGCGGCTGGAAATGTGCCGCATCTCTCCAGATAGTTCTTTACGGCCTCCGGGGACAAGCAATGGCCAAAAACTGTGCCCGCGCTTTCGGTAATCGTAAAGCCGCCGTCCTGTTCCTCCACATAAAAAATCATGGCTTCGCCGGTAACGTTGGTTACGGTCACCAGCAACATGCCGTCCTCTTCCACTACGGGGAATTCTTTCTCAAGATAAGTTTTTAATTCGTCCAAAGTCATCGCGAAACGCCTCTCAAAATTAATGAATTTATTATTTAAACACTGACACTCGCGTAAAGCGCATGCATACTCTATCCGCGCTTTTTTGTACAGGGGGAAAGAAGCGGGACGCGCTGGCGTCGCTATTCCGCGGTCGCTCTCCAATGAAAATTCAGGTTCGCGCCCGCCGGATTTGTGGATTTTTCTAGCCCGCTTGTTCCCAGTTCCTGAGTCGTAGAGCCAGTTCGTGATCCGGTTTCACCCTTATGCCATCGTCCAGATTTAATAGACACCAGTAACCGGCGCGCTCGACGCGCGCTTGCACCGGCGCTTCTCCGCGGAAATTGTCCAGTATATCGCGCAGATTTTTTAAAGCAGTCTCGTTTATATTTTTCTTGGAGATGGTAATGACTATCGGTTGGCTTCCGTCGTCGCTCACTCTCTCGAGCGGAATCAGCGACTGGCCAATCAATTTAAATGATTTACCATCCGCTTCGCTATCGAGCGGATCGGAAAGTTCCACTTGCGCTGTCAGAAGCATAGGCTTTTCGGAGTTCGCGAATTCGCGCGCGGCTTCGTAGGGTCTCGACATAAAAACGGCTTCGGCGCGCCCTGTGAGGTCCTCGACCTCCAGAAAAGCCATTCGTTTGCCTTTTTTTGTGATTATTTCTTTGACGTTGGTTATCAGGACGGCGATTTTAACAGTCGCTTTATCCCCCAAATCGGCGCAATCTTCGATAGTTCGCAAATTCATACGCTTGATTTTCCAGCTCATTGTCTGGAGCGGATGCGAGGATAGATAGAATCCCAGAGCTTCTTTTTCGCCGCGCATTTTTTGTTCTTCATCCATTTCCTGGAGATTGCCTTCCTTTATGACAAATCCCAGACCTGTCAAGGATGGATCAGCCGATCCAGGCGCGAGGGAGCCCATAAGCGCGGCTTGAGACGACTTTCTCTTGTTTTCGGCCGCGGCTTTTTTAAGAGCTATATCAAGGCATCCAATCAACGCGGCGCGCGACGCTCCCAGACAGTCGCAGGCGCCGGATTTGATAAGGGATTCCAATACTCTTTTGGTGACTTTTCGGAGATTTACGCGACAAAGCAGATCGAATAAAGAGGAATATGGCCTCTCCTGGCGGCTTTCCGCAATCGATTTTATGGCCTCGTCGCCGACGTTTTTAATTCCGCCTAGACCGAATACTATTTTATCGCCGAGCGCGCTAAAATTCCGCATGCTATCGTTTACGCTGGGAGCGACGACTTCGATACGCATATCGCGGCAGGTCGATATATACTTTAATAATTTATCCTGATCGCCCATTTCGGATGTGAGCAAAGCGGCCATAAATTCGACCTTGTAATGAACTTTCAGCCACGCCGTAAAATAGGAAATGAGCGCGTAGGCCGCGGAATGGGATTTATTAAAGCCGTAACTGGCGAACTCTTCCATTAAATCGAAGATTCTATTCGCGAGCGCTTCGTCAATCTGGTTCTCAAGGGCTCCGGCGACGAACTTCTCCCTTTCAGCCGCCATGACTTCCTTTTTCTTCTTGCCCATCGCGCGGCGCAAAAGATCGGCTCCTCCCAGGGAATAACGGGCGATGATCCGCGCGATCTGCATTACCTGTTCCTGATAGACGATTACCCCGTACGTTTCGGCCAGACAATCGCGCAAGGAATCGTGCAGATAATCAATTTTGGCCTGCCCATGCTTGCGTTTGATAAATTCATCGACCATGCCCGAGCCCAGGGGACCTGGCCGGTACAGGGCGAGCATGGCTATTACATCCTCGAAGCACGAGGGTTTCAGCATGCGCAGATACTGTCGCATGCCGGAGCTTTCAACCTGGAATACTCCATCCGTATCGCCGCGCGAATACAAGTCGTAAACGGCCTTATCCGTTAAAGCGAGGGTATCGAGTTCGGGAACTTCCTTCCCCTGACTTTTTATATTATCCAGCGTGTCCTGAATCTGCGTCATTGTGCGAAGTCCGAGAAAATCAAATTTGACCAATCCGGTTTTTTCGGTCATCGGCCCGTCGAACTGGGTAACGATTTCGCCCCGTTTTCCGGTATAGAGAGGCAGATATTCGTCCATTGGCTTGTCTGAAACTACAAGGCCGGCCGCGTGAGTCGACGCGTGCCTTGTCATACCCTCGAGCCTCCTGGCGATATCGATGAGTTTCCGCACTTCCGCGTCTTCTTTATATAATCTTTTTAAATTTTCCTCCGCGTCCATGGCTTTTTCTATCGTCATGCCAAGGCTTTCCGGAACCAGCTTCGCTATGCGATCGGTGTCGGCGTAAGTCATGCCCAGGGCGCGACCCACGTCGCGAACCACGCTTCTCGCTTTCATTGTTCCAAAAGTCGTAATCTGGGCCACGGAGTCCTTGCCGTAACGATCCACCATATGCTGAATCACTTCGCCGCGCCTGCGCTCGCAAAAATCCACGTCTATATCAGGGAGGGAGATTCGCTCTATATTCAGAAATCGCTCAAAAAGCAGGTTATAGGGAATGGGATCGAGGTTGGTTATTCGCAAAGCCCATGCGACCAGGGATCCCGCGGCGGATCCGCGTCCAGGCCCAACGGGTATGTCGCGATCCTTGGCCCAGTTGATAAATTCCTGCACGATCAGGAAATAGCCGGGAAAACCCATTTCGCAGATAACTTTCAACTCGTATTCCAGCCGCTCCCGATATTTTTCAGCATCGATATTTTCACGATCCGGATGTTTTTCCAGTCTCTTTTCCAGACCTTCCCGAGCCAGGCGGCGAAATTCCGAATCGAGACTTTCTCCTTCCGGCAGTGGATAAACGGGAAAATAATGATGGCCAAAGTCGAGTTCGACATCGCAGGATTCCGCTATAACCATGGTGTTGCTGACAGCTTCGGGGACATGCGCGAAAGGTTTGAACATTTCGTCGTAGGATTTGTAATAAAATTCTCCTGTCCCCCGCATCGAGGCAAAACTCGCGGGCGCGTTGTCCTCGCGGAATAATTCCCGATTGGGATCGCCCAGAGCATTGTATACCGCCGAGACGGGAACCTCGTCGTCCCCCAGGAAAGGCCTGTCGGGATCGTCCATATTTGTCTGGGTCTGTATGCAGAACAACACTTCATGCGCGTAAGCGTCATCCCGGGTCAGGTAATGACAATCGTTTGTGGCGACAAGGGGCGCGTCGTCGTCGCGAGCGAGCTGGATCAAAGCGTCGTTGACCCTCTCCTGCGCTTTGATGCCGTTTGACTGCAATTCCAGATAAAATCTTCCGGGAAAAATATCCTTGTATTCGCGGATCAGATTCCTGGCCCGATCCGGTTCCTTGTCCAGAATAGCCGCAGGAATCTCTCCCGCCAGACAGGCCGACAGGCAAATCAACCCCTCGGAATAGCGACGCAACAAAGTCTTGTCCACCCGCGGTTTATAGTAGAAACCGTCGCGCCAGCCCAGGGTCACGAGCTTAAGGAGATTGTGATAACCGGCGTTGTTTTGTGCGAGAAGAACCAGATGATTATAGCGTCGACCATACTCCATGGTCTTGTCCGCATGGTTATGGCAGGTGTATACTTCGCACCCGATAATGGGTTTAATGCCATGATCCTTGCAAGCTTTGTAAAAATACGCCGCTCCGTACATATTGCCGTGATCGGTGATGGCCGTCGCGGAAAAGCCAAGACTGTTCGCTCTTTCGCATAAATCGTTCAGGCGAATCGCTCCGTCAAGGAGGCTGTATTCCGTATGACAATGCAAATGCGTAAAGTCGGCCATTGAATACTCCGGCGAATTGTTAAACTTCTGAACTGAATTTTAAATCGGATAACCGGCGCGTTATTTTATAGCGGAGGGCAAGACAGACGAGCCGTTTATGCCAGAGACTTTGCCAGCAGGCGAAACATCCCGCGCTTTTCCCCGGCGAACAGGAAAAGCGAGCTTTAAACGGGGCGCCTTGCGACCCTGGATAAATACAACGATATTTTATATAGAGACGCGTCGCGGCAAGCGACGCCCATCCGGTTTTAGGGCGCTTTCACTCTTAAATAACGGGACGCGCACCAGGCGGTAAAGACTACCAGGAGCATAGGGAGAGCTACGGAGAACGCGCCGGTCATCTGTGTAACCAGAACCACGCCTGTAACCGGAGCGCATTCCGCCGCTGTGAAGGCCGCCGCCATTCCCATGACGACAAGCGTCGCCTCGCAACCCGGGGGGAGGAGATTCAACGAATAGGCAACGTCGGCGAAAATTCCTCCCATCGCTCCTCCCACGCACAGAATGGGAACCATCAGTCCGGCCGGAATACCGGATCCATAACAGAATGCCGTAAACAGCAATTTGATTACGACGAAGAGGCACAGAAAAGACATGGTTTCGCGCCATTGGGGAAAGGAGTCGAACACGGCCATTCCCTCGCCAGCGCAGACAGGATAAACAAGCATCATTATCCCGGCTCCGAGAAAAGGAAACAAGGGCCGGAAGACCAGAGGAACCAAATTTTGACGTTTGTAAATCTGGATCGAGAGTCTTAATAAATAATTATAAGCGGCGCCCGCCAGCGCTCCAAAAATTCCCAGTGCGACCAGGAGCCAGGCGACGGAGAGCCGCAAATACGGCGTTTCGCCCAGCGGCAACATTACATCCAGCCCAAAGACAAGGGTCACGGAAAAATATACGCCAAAAGAGCCGCCAAGCAGGAAAACGAACAGCGTTTTGTCCAGCTTCTGTCTCATGATTTCAAAGACATAACAAATTCCCGCGAATGGCGCGCTAAAAGCGGCGGAAAGGCCCGCGGCGCATCCTCCCAGGATAAAAAATCGGCGTTCGAACAACTCTTTTTTGTCAAAGGTTTTTAATCCCAAAGCGGTGGCCGCGCCCATTTCAATGCACGGACCTTCGCTGCCTACGGACACCCCCGCCGACAGCGTGAGCCAGATGCCCAGAAATTTGGGAATCAGGATTTGCATCCACGGCCGCGTCTGACCGTCGGCAAGGGCCTCGCGGATCCATTCCGCGCCGCCAAAGCGTATCGCGGTGTTCTTGATTAACCTGCCTACTATGAGCGCGGCTAAAGCCGCGACTATAAAATAAGCGATCGCTTCTATTGAACGATGTTGGCCGAGCCAGGTCATGACTCCGGCGAAAGCGGTCTCTTTGGAAATACGGAAAACCGCGATGACGGCGCCGCCGCAAGCTCCAACGATAAATCCGACAAAAGCGAGGTATATAATCTGGACCGGATTATTAAATTGATCATGCACCGACGACCAGATGGACGCTAATTCTTCTTTCATGGCATATCCCGCATTTCGATCGCATAATGCCAGATCGGCGGCTGGCTGGCAACAGCGGGAGGAAAATTTATTATTTTTTATAATATTTACAAATGGTTATCACAAATGTATAGATACTTTCGCGCCTTGCGACGGTCGCGTTTTCGCGCTATCGTAACTCGAGTTTTTATCCTGTCGCGAAGACTGGACAACCTCCAAAAAGCGGGAGTTTATGTATATGCGAAAATTGATAAGTCCTCTCCTTCTCGCCATCCTTTTCGTCACGGGATGCGCCGACGCCTTGCAAAGAGGCATTCTCGATCAAGCTTATGTGTCAACCGCGAGACCCTCCATTACAATCAAGGCGAACGGCTTGCCTCTCATGGCGTCCGGCCAGGCGTCGGCCAATCTGTTCTGGACAGGCATGATGGGGGGATTGGCGATCGATATGTGGATCGCGGTTTACGGCGAAGGAGGTCTTGCGCCAATGGCCATCGCGGCTCAGGCGCAGACGCCGGAAGGCTGGCATTGGGACGGAATAATGGATCGTCCTTTCAGCGTGGATCAGGGAACGGAAGTATTTAATGGCGTTACATATCAGGCCTGCACGTTTGTCATTAATCCGGCGACCGATCCTTTCGGAGATCTGTTGACGGGAGTCAAACCGGACGGTCAGCCGCAATTATGGATGGCGCGCGCATTCGCCGCGCGCTATAATTTTGATCAGGACAAAATTATTCTCGAATATCGCGAGCCCCTGCCGGAAGGCGTGACGGATCTCTCCGCTCTGCCATTGGGACAGGCGAATCTGCTTTCGGAATTTAACCAGAGAGCTCGCGAAGCGTTCCTCGTAAGCGGCGGTCCCGCCAATCCTCAAGGCGTGGTCGATGGATATATTCAGGGTTTGCGAATGAAATATATGGGACAGCGTTTCCTTGGCACGGCTTCCCAGAATGATAACGCGCTTGGATTTGACTAATCTCGACGCCCGCGCCATGACGCGGGAGCCAGCGAAGGTCCTCGCCAGCGCCCGGTCGCTGACCAGGACCTTGTCCGCTCCCAGCATCGATCTCTGCTCCATAATCAATATCAAAAGCGGCGGTTGCTCCAACGATTGCGGCTTTTGCGCGCAGTCGTCTTTGGCCAGAAAAGGCGCGGAGAAGTTTTTCAGCCTGGAAGCGGACGAAATTATAGCGAAGATTATAGCTCTCGATAGTCCCTCCCTCTCCCATATCGGTCTTGTGGCCGCTGGAGCCAGACTGGATTACGAAAGCGTCGCCGGACTGTGCGAAAAAATCGAGCGCCTGCCCGATAAACTCAAAAATAAATTATGCGTTTCATTCGGAACACTCGATACTCGCTCCCTTGAAACGCTTAAAGCCGCGGGCGTAAAACGTTATCATCACAATCTGGAAACATCGCGGGAGCGTTATCCGGAAATTTGCTCGACGCAAAAATGGGATGAGCGCGCGGCTACTGTCCGGCGCGCTCTGGTCGCGGGTATGGAAATCTGTTCGGGAGGCCTCTTCGGCCTTGGCGAGGATTGGGACGACAGGATCTCTCTCGCTCATTCGTTGCGCGACCTGGGTGTAATAAATATACCCATGAATTTTTTGACGCCTATTCCGGGAACTCCCCTTGAAAACGCGCTGCCTCTCTCTTCCGGAGACATTATCCTTACCGTCGCTTGCTTTAGAATAATCCATCCGCGCGCTTCGCTCCGTATTTGCGCCGGTCGCGCCGCGCTTACGGAAGAGACGCTGGCCGGTCTCTTTCAGGCCGGGATTAATGCCATGATGACCGGCGATTTTCTGACTACCCCAGGCTCT
This sequence comes from uncultured Desulfovibrio sp., assembly GCA_947176055.1. GTDB lineage: Bacteria > Desulfobacterota > Desulfovibrionia > Desulfovibrionales > Desulfovibrionaceae > Desulfovibrio. The sequence goes on along the minus strand of CAMWPE010000065.1, from coordinate 3,797 downwards.
CCCCTGGCCCGGGATCTCGATTTCTTGCGGAAATCCGGATTGAATCGCGTCCGCGAAAATTAATTTTGATTCTCGTCTTTTTTATATAATTTCCTGCCCTTGCAAATCAGTTCCGGTCTGTATTCGAAATGCATGAGGTCGTATTTGTCCCATTTTCCTCCCCAGATAAAACCGGCGTCTTCCATAATTTCGACAATTTCTGGCGAATAGGATTTTTGCAACTGATGGCGCGGTTTTTTGGCCCAGCGCCAGTATGGCGCGACATCCGCTCCAAGATCGATTGCCAATCCGTACGAATGCGCGCTCGCTTTATTTTCCCCCGCGATTTTGCGCCAATAAAAGCCTCCGTCGACCTTCAGAAATTTCCGCAAATCCGGACGCGTATTATAGAGACGCTCCAATCTTGGCGCGACGCGCGCGAGAGCTTCGGCCGCGGCTCCGGTCAGAGCGACTTTGCCGCCCGGCAATCTGACCGTTTTTAACTTCTTTTGAACTTCTCCCTTGTTTTCTCCGTATAATGCCTCTAAAAACGGATACGGCCTCGCGCGGCCGGGAGAGAAGCCATCTATGGGATCGGGTCTCGCGGGCTCCGGCGGATAAATTTGCGCCATGGATGTCGCCGCGTCCTCTTCCGTAGCGCCGCGGGTCCGATAAGGAATCTCCGCGCCATTTCTAAACCTCAAAAATAAAGCGCCGTCGGTTTTTTTCTCGAGGGAAATAATTTCAGGATAGGCGCCGCGCAGACAATCAAGGTTAATTCGATCCTCATCCGCGAGCGCGCCTACATTTTTATCCTCGGACATCGCGACTTGACCGCGTATAGGGAAAATGGCGAGCGCCGATATTATTATCGCCAGAGACCGGAAAATAAAAACTTTTCGCATATTCTAACTTTAATCTATAGAAAAAGACGCGCGCTTCGCGCGTAAACTATAAATGATACGCCATGAAATCAGGGACTTTCTTCATAGACACCTACGGTTGCAAAATAAACCAGAGCGAATCGCAGGCAATCCGCGAAGGCTGGCTTCGCGCAGGTTTTCGCGAAACGGAGAATCCCGGCGACGCGGAATATATCATTATCAATAGTTGCGCCGTTACCTCGAAGGCGGAAAGAGACGCTCGCAACGCCCTTTATCGTCATAAACGCGAGGCTCCGGACGCTAAAATAATTCTCTCCGGTTGCGCCTCGCGCCTGTTTAAAAATTTCGTTCCCCGAAAGGATGGCAATTGGACCAGACCGGATATCTTCGGGACGAACCGGGATCTTGTATCGCCTCCGGGTCCGATCAACTCGGCGTCTCCGGTCAGCGAATTATTCGCGCCTCTTTCAACCTATAAGCGCGGGCGTCCCGTAATAAAAATCCAGGACGGTTGCTCGCAAGGTTGCGCTTATTGTATAATACCATTCCTAAGAGGCAAACCGGTAAGTCGCCATCCGGAAGAAATCCTGGCCGAATGCCGTCGTCTGCTTGCCGCCGGTTTCGGCGAACTCGTTATTTCTGGAATTAATCTCGCTCTTTACCGCTCTCCCGACGGAGGGAATTATTGGCGATTGCTGGCCTGGCTCGACGAAGAATTAAGCCGGGAATTCGCGGGACAAGCCAGATTGCGAACAAGCTCCATCGATCCATCCCAATTAACGGACGAAGCCCTCGAAGTATTGGAGCGCGGCAAAATGCTCTGTCCGCATCTGCACCTGTCCCTGCAACACGCCAGTCCCTGGATTTTAAAATCAATGCGGCGTCCCGGGTATGACATCGCTTCCGTCGCGGGAAGGCTCGGACGCGTAAGAACTTTTTGGCCGCGAATGGGGCTGGGCGCGGATCTGATCGCCGGATTCCCCGGCGAGAGCGAAAGGGATGTCGAAATCCTGCTCGATTCCATCCCGTCGCTTGGTTTGACATACGCCCATATTTTTCCCTATTCGGCCAGGCCCGGAACGCGGGCCGCCTCGATGAGCCAGCAAGTCCCCCTCGCGGAGAAAAAACGGCGGGCGGAATTAGCGCGTCGCGCCGTTGACAATGAAAAAAATAAATTCCTGGCCTCGATGATCGGGCGACAATGCGTCGTCGCGCCGGACGCCGGAAACGACGAAGGCGGCGCGACGAGAGGCGTAAACGAATATTATATTCAGTGCGAGATCGCCGGCGATCGAACTTTCCCGCCTATGGGACTGGCGCGGGCGCTGGCGATCGCGACTTCTCCCAGAGGCTTGATTGTAGAGCCAGGTCTTTAAGCTTTCAGCTCGCCGCCCATAACCATGACAAAATCCGCGACCCACGCGGGATGCGCGGGCCACGCCGGAGCTGTGACAAGCTTGCCATCGACCACGGAATTATCGGCTCCGGCCGCGGGTTCGACCCATTCCGCGCCGGCGGCCACAACGTCCGGCCCTACCGCGGGATAGGCGGTGCATTTTTTGCCTTTCAGCACATTCGCCGCGCAAAGAATTTGCGGACCGTGGCAAATGGCCGCCACCGGCTTGTCTTTCTCCACAAATTCGCGGACTATTTCAATAACCCGGGGATTTAGGCGCAAATATTCCGGCGCGCGACCGCCGGGAATGACGAGGCCGTCGAATTCCTCCGTTTTGATTTTGTCAAAGTCGTCATTAATGACGAAGTTATGTCCCCTCTTTTCCGAATAGGTCTGATCGCCTTCGAAATCGTGCACCGCCGTCTTCACGGCGTCGCCGCTTTTCTTTCCCGGGCATACGGCGCGAACGTCATATCCGACCATTTTAAGCGCCTGAAATGGAACCATGGCTTCGTAATCTTCCACGTAATCGCCGACCAGCATCAATACTTTTTTCATCTCGCTCTCCCCGCCCGCCAGGGCGTTGGTTTTGTCGCTAAAAGAACAGCCAGTCCAGGGAATATTTTCCCGGTCCGACAATCAAAATCGAGATAAAACCCAGCAAATAGGCCTGCGCCGGAGAGGTAAAATATTTTCCCCGGGTAACATTTGTCGCTACGGCCATATTGCAGATAGCCGGAATCGCTATAAGACGCGTAAGAAAGCCGAAGATCATAGAGACCGAGGCTGTCAGCTCGATGACCAGGGCGCAATAAAAAGCGGCCTCCGGCGTAAAGAAAGGAACTTTAGGAAATTTTTCCGCCTCCGTTTCCCTGGTCAGAATTTTCTTTATGGGAAATGGCAACAGGGCCAGTCCGACGGTTAATCGCAACAGAAGCGCGGCTGTGTCGTAACTGACGGGCTCGATTATTAAATTCGCGGCCATTGTTTTACTCCTTTCGCGTCGGGCGTTTTTGTCGATTTCGCTTCGCGCGCCGCGTCAGCGCGACGCCGGAAGAAATTTAGCAGAAATATCCGGGATATAAAAGCCGGAAAATCGCGTGGAAGAATAACGGCGGGATCAACCCGAATTTATATGATCCTGGCAAATTTTCGCCCCTGCGAATGCCCAATGCAAGTTATAGCCGCCCAGGGCTCCCGTGACATCGATAATCTCTCCGGCCAGATAAAGTCCGGGGATCAGACGGCTTTCCAGCGAATTCCCATCGATTTCATCAACCGCGACTCCCCCGCGGGCGACCTCCGCGCTCGTGAAACCTCCGGGACGGAGATCATTAAAGACGGCCGCTTTAACGCTCGCCGCGAGCTTGTTTCTCGCTTTTCTGGATAGGCGGGCTATTTTATCCTCCGCCGAGTCTCCCGCAAGCGCGTCGGCCAGTCTGACGGGCAATATTTTTCGAAGCAGGGAACGGAAAGCGGAGGATTCGCGAGCGTCCATAATTTCGGCGAGCGACGACCCCGGGAGAAAATCAATAGTC
>CAMWPE010000064.1 GCA_947176055.1 uncultured Desulfovibrio sp. | reverse complement strand
CGGCGGCGATCAACGCGGGCGGCTCCACTATTCATTCCCTTTTTCATTTTCCGCCAAGAGCGCTCGCCCCCGACGACGAGGCGATCAAGATCGACAACAGGCGTCAAAAGATGTTTAAAACAATGGAGACTCTTGTTATCGACGAAATATCGATGGTCAGCGCGGATATTATGGACGCCATGGACGAGTTTTTGCGTCTGAATCGCGGAAAAGACGAGCCGTTTGGCGGCGTCCAGGTTGTCATGTTCGGCGATCCCTTTCAGTTGCCGCCTGTCATAAAGGGCAAACAATTGCGGGACTACTTTCAGAACACATATGGAGGGCCATATTTCTTCAACGCCCGCTCCTTTGAAGAGGGACGGTTTAGCTGTCTGGAATTATCCCGGGTTTTCCGGCAGAAAGACGAGGTTTTTCTGCGCTTGCTGAATGCCGCGCGCGAAATGACGTTTACAGCCCGGGATTTGCGAATCTTGAACAGTCGGCAAAGACCGGAGCAAGCCGGAGACTTGAGCGTCTCTCTGTGCTCGACCAACGCCCTGGCCCAGGAAATTAACGAGAGGGAGCTCGCTCGTCTGCCCGGAAAAGCTTTCGAATACGAAGCCATTATAACAGGCGCCTTTAAACCCGGCGACGCGCCGACGGATCCGCTTCTTGTTCTTAAAGAAGGAGCGCAAGTGATGATGGTCAAGAATGATCCCGACAAACGCTGGATAAACGGGACTCTTGGCGTAATCCGCAAACTGGACGACAACGGCGTAACGGCGGCCATCGACGGCATGGATTACGACATTCCGCGCGAGACCTGGGAGATCGTCGACTACGAATACGATCGCGACAAAAACAAAATCTCGCCCAAAGTGGCCGGCCGTTTCACACAATATCCGTTAAAGCTGGCCTGGGCCATTACCATTCACAAAAGTCAGGGCCAGACCTTTGATCGCGTCCGCGTCAATCTGGGCTCCGGCGCCTTCGCGCACGGACAGACATACGTAGCCTTAAGCCGTTGCCGGACGCTGGAGGGACTTACTCTGGAAAAACCGGTTCGCGCGTCGGATATAAGGATTGATCCCCTCGTTCTGGAGTTCGCCTCGCGAGTAAAGAGCGTAATCCCGAAACGCGGTTAATTTTAATCATATAAATCGATAAGGCGGCAAATATGGACAAAACCGTATTGGCGGAACTGCTGGAATACACCCGCGCCGGAAAACCTCTTTACGGCGGAACGCCCATGTTTTCGGCCATGGTAAAGATCAGCGCCGAAAGCCGGAGGCTGGCCGCGGAGATGAATGCCCGCGCGACGGATCAGGACGAGATCCGCGAGTATATGCGGAAGATCACCGGCGACGAAATCGACGCCGAATTGCGGATCTTTTTGCCTTTTTATACGGATTTTGGCAGAAATATAAGCCTTGGCAGGCGCGTCTTTATTAACAGCGGCTGTTGTTTCCAGGATCAGGGCGGAATTTATATCGGCGACAACGCCCTCATAGGCCATCAGGTCGTCATAGCGACCATAAATCATGGGCTGCCGGTCGATGACCGCTCGACGAATTATCTGGCGCCTGTAAGAATCGGCGCCAATGTCTGGATCGGCGCCCACGCGACGCTCCTGCCTGGCGTAACCATAGGCGACGGAGCCATAATCGCCGCCGGCGCGACTGTCGTCGGCGACGTAAAGGCGGGGACAATCGTCGGCGGTTGCCCCGCGAAATATATCAAAGACGTTCCGGCGGGACAGGGCGGGATTGAGGTTTAGGGATAAGCGGTAAATATAAAGCGATTATAGCGTTTTTTTTCTATAGGGAAAAGCTGGCTGACGCTGGAAGAGGAATCGGGACGCCGAATGAAAAATATTTAGCGTTTTATGATCCTATACCTCCTCCATCGTTAGCTTTTATTTCCACCGTAGCTCTTCCAGCAACTTTTCAACTTTACACATATGGTGTTTATATTTTAACCAGTCAGTATTTCCATTTTCATCGGTAAACCCTTGCTCTATCATCCATCGTTCACGCCTATCGGATATATTCTTTTCCCAGCGCGTTATTGCGTTATCCATGCTCTTTGACCACGCGTCCACCGCGCGTTCAGCAATTTTTGCCGCTCTATTAAGAGATTTATGAAACTTAATTAATAGCGCGATTACAATTAGCGCGCCCAGGATAGAAAAAACAGTTTCCGTAATCATCAATTTTTTCCGTCCTAATTTTAATATTGCGGTATATTCCAGAATGCTCCGCGCTTAAATTTTACAAGACTCCTATCCTTTTTTCGCGTATAATTCCGCCGCCTTAAGTCCCTCCCTGGAAAAAATAGATAAGGTCTCCAGACCTTTATCGATGGCGGAATCGATCTTTTCCCGATCTTCGGCGTCCGGCCGGCTCAAGACCCAGTTTATGACGTCCGTTTTATGAGGCGGCCGGCCAATGCCGATTCGCAAGCGGTAAAAGTCCGCGGAGCCGAGGCAAGCGGCGATGGAAGAGAGACCATTATGGCCGGCCAGACCGCCGCCAAACTTGAAGCGCAGGGCGCCAGCCGGGATATCGAGCTCGTCCTGGACGACGACGAGTTGAGAAGGTTTCAGATTAAACCAGGCGAGCGCCGGCTGAACGGCCCGGCCGCTCTCCTTCATAAAAGTTTGCGGCTCCGCGAGCAACCAGGTTCCGTCGAGATCCGGAGAGACTACGCGCCAGAGCAGGCAATTAAATTTTTTGCCGTTTATTTCTTCGACCGAGCCTTCCTCCCGGGCTTCGCCCAGAAGTTTTTCCGCGAGCATAAAACCGCAATTATGCCTTGTGTCCCTGTATTTTGGCCCGGGATTGCCCAGAGCGGCGATTACGCCTTTATATTCCATAAAAACTCCATATTACGATTTGCCGGAAAAAGTCCTAGCCAGTCACGGCGAGATTGAGGGAAAAGCCCAGGCCAGCGCAGACCGAAGCCATCTTTCTCGCGATAAAGGCGGCGAGCCGCGGGTTCAGGGGCGCCAGGTGCCCTCCGTCCGGCGTCCAGATCAATTCCTTGCGCGGAGCCTTGATCGCGGCGAACGCGGCTTCGGTAATTTTCCGCGTAAAAAGGCCGTCGTTTACTGCGGAAAAAAGATAAAAAGGGCAATTTAGCTCCGGCGAAATGACGGTCGAAAACAGGGATGCCAGAAATTTCAGGGGATAGCTTATCCTGCCTTCGTCGAAACCCATATGGACGGGAGGAAGTTTGCCGGCCAAAAGTTTGCGAACGGGCAAGTAAAAGGGCGGGGGAATGGGCAGGCGCGGCGCCCTTTTAGCGGAGGCGACGATAAACGAGAGCAGCGCGGCCCTGTGTTTTCGCAAGGGCGCGAAGAGTGTGAGATCAATGGCTTCCTCGTTTTGCGGAAAGGTCGCGCAGATGGAAAAAACCGCCGGAACGGAGGGGGTTTGTCCGGCCCGGGCGAGCGCCAGGATACCTCCCTGGCTATGGCCGCAGACGGCGACGCGCCCGTATTCCCTCCGGAGAAAATCCTCCGCTTCGAGGCCTTCGGCCAGCATGGACCGGAATGAGTCCATTTTCTCTTTTTTCGCTAGACCGTGACCGGCGAAATGCATGGCCCCCGCTGTAAAACCGGCCTCGCGCAGGGCGAGCAAGAAAGTTTCGTAATGACCGGGCGCGAGCATTGTGCCCGGATAAAAGAGAACGGGATCGCCTCCGGGAACGGGCCAGATCTCCAGGATTCCGGCGCTCAAGGGCTGATAAACTTTCTCTACGCGCATGGCGATAAAACGCGAATGGCAGGAGAGATCCCCTGCCATTTAAACGCGAATACGCGAATTCTGCTAGCTCGCGGCTTCCGCGGCTCCCTCGGCGCCTTCTTCCTCGCTCTCCTCGGTCGGGATGACGACGCTGACTACGGCGTAATCCTGCGCGTGGACGGGCTTTACGTTTTCGGGTAGTTTTAGATCGGATATATGGAGGGTGTCGCCGATATTAAGGTCGCTGACATCCACGAGGACTTTCTGCGGCATCTCCAGCGGTTTGCCGAGCAAACGAACCCATTCGCGGTAGGTTTCCATCTTGCCGCCCATTTTGACGCCTTTGGGCGAGCCGACATATTCGAGCGGAACTTCCACCTTGATTTCCTTGTCCAGATCCACGCCGTAAAAATCGATATGGGTGAATTTCTTTTTGTATGGATGGCGCTGGATCTGCCAGATCAATACCGGATGGACTTCCTTTTTGCCATTGTCGTCGATTTCGAGATTGAAAACCGTGGTATGGCCCACGCTCTCGTACATTTTTTCCAGAGGCAAAGCCGGGGCCTGCACCATTATGTTCTCGCCGGAGGCGGCGTAATAGACGCCCGGGATAAGATCCTTGGCGCGCAGGCGGCCGCTGGGTCCCTTGCCGCGACCTTCTCTTTTCTCGACATTCAAGGTTTTATCTATGCTCATTCCCTGTCTCCTTAAATCTTCCAGACAAGCCGCGACGGGGGTTTGTCAGACAAATAGCACGCTGACTGACGAGCCAGTGTGGATGTTGTGAATTGTCTTGCCCAGCAGGGCGGCCACGGACACGACTTTGAGCTTTGGACAGCGCTCCAGCTTGTCGCCGAGCGGTATGGTGTCCGTGACGATAACCTGCGAAAGGGAATCCGTTGAATTTATGCGATCTATGGCCGGACCGGAAAGCACGGCGTGAGTAGCGCAGGCGACGATGCGCGTGGCCCCGTAATTAATTAGCACTTCCGCCGCGGCGCAGAGGGTGCCGGCGGTATCGATCATATCGTCGACTATAATCGCCACCTTGTCCTTCACGTCGCCTATGACGTGCATGGCTTGCGCCTGATTGGGCTTGTCGCGTCTTTTGTCAACGATCGCCAGCGGGGCTTTCATGCGTTTGGCGTAATGTCTGGCCCGCTCCACGCCGCCGGCGTCGGGCGATACGATGACTATATTGTCTTCATGCAGATCGCGCAGGCTTTCCAGCATTACCGGCGCGGCGAAGAGATTGTCGACGGGACAGTCGAAAAAGCCCTGGATTTGACCCGCGTGCAGATCGATGGTGACGACCCTGTCCGCGCCCGCGACGCTGATAAAATCGGCCACCAGTTTCGCGCTTATGGGAGCGCGGGGACTTACTTTCCTGTCCTGGCGCGCGTAGCCGTAATAGGGCATTACCGCGGTGATGCGACCGGCGCTTGCCCGTTTCAGGGCGTCGATCATTAAACACAGTTGCATGAGATTGCGATTTACTTCGGGAGGGCAGGTGGACTGGACGACGAACACGTCGTCCTCGCGCACATTGTCGCCAATTTCTATGCGCAACTCCCCGTCGCTGAAAGCCGTGGCCAGAGTTGGGGTAAGTTGCACGCCCATATGATCGCAAATCTTTCGCGCGAGTTCGGGATTGGACGAACCGGTTACAATTTTGAGATCGCTGAACATATTTGGCTTCCTGTTAGAGCGCGAATAGGACGATGGCTGGGATGGAAGGACTCGAACCTTCGATGACGGAGTCAAAGTCCGTTGCCGTAACCGCTTGGCTACATCCCAGTATAGCGCGTCAGATAGACATGACGATATTGACGAAGCAGAGCGTCGCGCGCTGTCTCCGCCAGCTGTCTATCCATAAAAAGCCCGTAAATAGCGGATCCACTGCCGCTCATGGCGGCGTAAAAGGCTTTGAGGACATAAAGGTTTTCCTTTAGATCGGCCAGCCGCGGATACGCTTCGAAAACAGGATCTTCCAGATCGTTGCGAAAAGGCTCGCGAAAAAATCCCCCTTCGCCTCCGGAAAGAGCTAAATTGTTATTCCACGCCGCTTTGTTTGTCAAGTCTTTTTCCCTTGACGCGTCCAGCGCGGAATAGGCCCATTCGCTCGAAATCTTCAGATCTGGCCAGACAATGACGACATAAACATTTTTCCATTTCAGGGGAGCCGGTTCGACAATCTCGCCCTTGCCGCGGATGAGACAGGGGCGGTTTTCGAGAAAAAGGGGAACGTCCGAGCCTATGGAAAAGGCCAGTTTCCGCATCGCTCCCGCGTCCAGAGGGTTTCCGGACGCCGCATTCAACCAGTCGAGAAAGCGGGCGGCGTCGCCGCTGCCGCCGCCAAGACCAGCTCCGGCGGGAATATTTTTTTCCAGTCTAACCGCGACGCCGGGAACGGATCCAATCGCTTCGGCGAACGCCTCGTACGCCTTCTCCAGAATATTTTTGCCGTCGAGGCTCGCGTCGCATTCCAGGCGCAATCCGCCGGACGATTCGCGCCGTATTTTTAAAACATCGCCCGGTTCTGGCAGGGGCGCGACCAGGGACTCAATGGCATGGTAGCCGTCGGCCTCCCTGTGACCGACAAAAAGATTCAGATTGATCTTGCAACCGCTCCGGATCTCCGTCACAGGGTCTCCAGCATAATACGATCATTGGTAAACACGCATATGTCCGCCGCGATATTCATCGCCTCCCCCGCGATCTCTTCCGCCGACAGGCTAGAATGCTTTAAAAGCCCGCGCGCCGCTGCCAGCGCGTAAGCGCCGCCGCTGCCTATGGCGGCGACGTCGTCGTCGGGTTCTATCACGTCGCCGGAGCCGGACAGAACCAGGATACGCTCTTTGTCCGCCAGCAGGAGCATGGCCTCGAGTTTGCGCAAATATTTATCCTTGCGCCAGTCCTTGGCCATTTCCACCGCGGCGCGCATGAGACTCCCTCGCGTTTCTTTTAATTTCGCTTCGAACAGATCGAAGAGGGCGAAGGCGTCCGCGGTCGAGCCCGCGAAGCCGGCGAGAATCTTGCCTTCCCACAGCCTTCGCACTTTGTGCGCCGTGTGTTTCATAATCATCGACTGACCCATGGTAACCTGGCCGTCGCCGGCCATGGCTGTATGACCGTCCTTTTTTACCGCTATGATCGTAGTGGCATGAAATTCGCTCATTTTGCGCCGTCCCACATTTTTTTGCGTTCTTCGTAAACAGCTTTCAGTTTGTCGAATGGCTTTTTATCGGCGGTTTTTCCGGCCAGAGCCTCGGCCCGCTTAAAATATTTTTCGGCCATTTTTTTATTGTTGTCGTAAATTTCGGCGTAAGCCAGGTGAATATAAGCCTGACTTTCGTCTCCGGCCTTTCCCAGGGATCTGGCGAAAGCCCTGTGAACCTCCGCTTCCTCCGGAACGCGCCGGAGGACGTCGCGATAGTACTGGGGCGCCCGTTTTTCCCCGCCGGTTTCATCGAGAACGCGTCCGTAGAAGAATGACGCCATATAGTCGCGGGGATCGGCGCTCATGGCCTGTCCCAGAAGTCGCTCCGCGCGGCTCATATCGCCCTTGCGGAAGTGAAAAATTCCCGCCTCCCGCAGGATCAGCGGATCGCGCGGAGAGCGCTTCAAGGCCGAGTCGAAGGCCGCCGTCGCTTCTTTGGTTTTGTTCATGCGCGAAAGAACCACTCCTTTGCCCATCAATGACAGTCCGTCGCCGCCGGAAAATTTTCGCAAAGCGGCCCGCTCGTCGCCGTATCGCGCCCAGAGCAGGGTCTTTACGCGATTAAAACGGCTATTGTCGGTTTTCGCGTTTTTCTTCGCGTCCGGCATGGCGGCGACGCGGGCTGAAATATTATTAATCCTGTCGCCTATGGCCGGATGCGTGGAAAGATATGTGGGAATATTGACGCCGCTCATCCAGTTTTTTTGCCGCAGGGCTTTAAAGCCGCCGATCATTCCTTGCGGCGGATAACCGGCCGCCGTCAGATATTGCAGGCCCAGGGTATCGGCGTCGCTCTCGTCGATTCTGCTGTAATTTAACATGGCGGACTGACCGGCGCCCGCGGCCGTAACCGCGGCGGCCGCGCCTCCCGGACCGGCGAGAGCTATGCCCGCGATGGCGACCAGCAACGAGCCCAGGGTAAAAAACTGGGCCCTATCCATACGCGCGGCCACATGGCGCTGGGTAACGTGCGCCAGTTCGTGGGCCATGATTCCCGCCAGCTCCTCTTCGCTGTCCAGATTCATCAGGAGGCCCGTAAAAATATAGGTATAACCACCCGGAATGGCGAAAGCGTTGTGGGAATTATTTAGAATTACCGAAGTCTTAAAATTATAAGGTTGCCTGGGAACGCCTTTGAGGAGTTTTTTTAATACGTCGTCGGCGTACTGACGGATTTCCGGATCCTCGATGACAGGCATATGCGAGCGAACCAGGGTATCGAATTTTTTCCCCATTTCCTTTTCGTCGCGGATAGAAACGCCCCCGAAAAAGAAGGCCTGGGCGCGGGTTTGCCAGCCCAGGGAAAAAGCGAGACCCAAAATGGTCGCGACAGCGAAAATTCTCAATCCCGAATTACTGAAAAACATTGTTTCGTCGCGGATTATATGGGGAAAATAAACGGAAAAAAGTTTAAGCCAGATCGCGAAAAGCCGCCGGGGGCGGCGAGGAACGCCGACCGCGTCAGGAGATATCCCATTCCTGGCCGGAGGCCGCGTCGCGAACCTCGACGCCCAGATTCGCGAGATCGTCGCGCAACTTGTCCGAAAGCGCGTAATCCTTGTTCGCTCGCGCTTGCCCGCGTTCATTGAGAATATTGGCGACGAGGGATTCGTCAATATTTTTTCTTTTCGCGCGGATCCGGCGCAAATCAGCGAGAAAAACGCCGGGATCGCGCCCGAACACGCCGAGTTCCCTGTTCCAGAGCGCGGCCGAAGCGATAAATTCTTCGAAGATTTTGCCGGCGTCCTCCGAAGAACGGAGCTTTTTATCTTCGAGCAGATTGTTGACAAGACGAGCGGCTGCGAAAATATAGCCGATAGCCTGCGCGGTGTTCAAATCGTCGTCCAGGGCCTCCCGGAATTTTTCTTTGAGGCCGCTCCATTCCTCAAGTTGGGCGGGGAGCGCCGGAGTTTTTTTCCAGCCGTTTCTCCGAGTCGCCTCCGCGGCGTCTTTCAGGGCCAGGTAAATTTTCTTCTGGCCTTTTTCGGCCTCCTCCATCCCGTCGTAAGCGAAATCGATGGGACTCCTGTAATGCTTGCCCAGGAGGAAAAAGCGCAAAGTTTCTGGCAGCCATTCTTCCAGGATGCCGCGGATTGTCTTAAAATTGCCGAGGGATTTGGACATTTTTTCCGATTCGATCCGGACGAATCCGTTATGCATCCAGTAACGGGCGAGTTCGCAATGACAGACGGCCTCGGATTGGGCGATTTCGTTTTCATGGTGCGGGAATATCAGATCCTGGCCGCCGCCGTGGATATCGAGGGGAAGGAAAGGCTGATTCATGGCGGAGCATTCGATATGCCAGCCTGGTCTCCCCGCGCCCCAGGGACTGGGCCAGGAAGGCTCGCCGGGTTTGGAGCTTTTCCATAAAGCGAAATCCAGATCGTCTTCCTTGTCTTCCCCCGGGGCCACGCGCGCTCCGGCGCGCATATCGTCCAGGGCCCGACCGGAGAGTTTGCCGTAGGGTTTGTAGGCGCGCACACGGAAATACACGTCGCCGTTGGGGGCCGCGTAGGCGTAACCTCCGGCGATCAGCTTTTGGCAAAGTTCGATAATTTCCTGTATATAATCCGTCGCTTTTGGCGTCAGATCTGGACGAACTACGCCCAGTTTTTCCATATCTTCGTTAAAGGCGGCGATATAGGTCGAAGATACCTCGCGCCAGTCTCTGTTTTCGGAATTGGCGCGATTGATGATCTTGTCGTCGATGTCCGTGAAATTGCGGATGAAGAGAACATCGAAACCCAGATCGCGCAAATGCCGAGTCAGGACATCGAAGACTATGGCGGAGCGCGCGTGGCCAATATGGCAATAATCGTAAGCCGTAATCCCGCAAACGTAGATTCTGGCGAGGCCGGGAGTGACGGGGATAAATTCTTCTTTGCGTCTGGTCAGGGTATTATACAACAGCATTCTGGCTCCGTGGCGCTAATGTTATTTCGCGAAAAAAGAATATCCGCCGGGTCGCGGATATCTTGACGCCGTTCAGGCAATTTGGGGATTGGACACCGCTCGGCGAACCCTCGCGGGATAATTCACCCGTCTATTTCGTCAAGCCGGCGTTGATGGCGTCCGCCCTCAAATTCGTTCTCGAGGAAGGACGCGACTATGGCCGCGCAAAGCTCCGATCCTGACACGCGGGCGCCCAGGCAGAGAATATTGGCGTTGTTATGGCGACGCGCCATGCGAGCCTGAAGTTCGCAGGAGCAGAGCGCGGCCCGTATTCCCGGGAATCTGTTGGCGGCTATGGACATGCCAATGCCCGTGCCGCAGATAAGAATTCCGGGCTCGCCCGTCCGGATGACGGCGTCGCATAGTTTTTTGGCGATAAGGGGATAATCGCAACTTTCCGCGGAATCGGTTCCATGATTTATCGCCCGCCAATTCAACGCCGCCAGTTTTTCGAGCAAGAAGCGTTTGAGATCCAGACCGGCGTGATCGCAACCAATATGTACGCTGGGCACTTTGTTCTCCCTGATCAGCTTTTGCCGTATTGGGACAGGGGGAGGGTTTCTGTTCCCGGAGGCAATTTAAGCGTCATTTGATCCGGATCGAAGGAAGTTGGCAATGTCTCCCGCTCTTTTATCAACAAGACGGCCATTTTTCCGTCGGCGTTATCGAATTTTATGGATTTGGGCAAGTCGTCCTCGCCGTATGCCAGAGTCATTTTCCAACCGCCTCCGCCTTGAGTCCAGGTCGCGGGGCGCCCGGCGCCGTCGACGGTCAGGGTCGCCTGATCAGGCAGGGTAAAGACGGCGTCGGAGCCGACGATTTTGGCCGATTCGTAACTCGCGCCAAAGGCCGGGATATAGCGACCGCTTAACAAGTCCGCCAAGCGCGCCAGCGGGAAGGGCAAAGGCGAGCCAACGCGAAGGAGGGGTTTTACGGCGCCTTTGTGAATATAGGCGCGATTGTCGCCCGGAGTATAGAGCAGAAATTCGCCGGGACCGTCGTAAATCATGGCGACAATAGCTCCTGCTCCGGCCATTACGTCCATGCGCAATTGTTCGGGATCGTTGCCCCAGAGGATCGCGGTTACGCGTCGGGTGTCGCCTTCTTCTCCTAGACGCATGCTCAAGCTCGCGCGTTCGGGACCGGAAATGGAGGGAGCGGACGCCATCGCTTTCCATACCTCGGCGGGATCTTCGGCTACTGGCGCGGTATGCCGGGCCGCGCAGGCGCACAATAAAGCGCAAATCAAAAAAAGGGGAAATTTTTTCATATTTTGGAAAGGCGCTTGCGAATAT
>CAMWPE010000063.1 GCA_947176055.1 uncultured Desulfovibrio sp. | reverse complement strand
TCTTTCTTTGTCATGCAGGACTCCTTTCAATTTTTATGACATCTTCCTCGTCAAATTCCTCGTCATACTTAAGAATGGCCTCACGCAGTCTCTTGCTCATTTCCGGATCGGAACACAGGCAGAGAAATCCGCCAGTGGAGAGATACAAGACCAGATGCCGCAAACCGAGCTTTCCGAATTTCTGGGCCGCTTCAACGACAGTGTCTTTGGCTGGATCGACATTGGCAACCTGGAAGGCGAGCTTCAATTCTCTGGCCACCTCGTCAATGCTCATTTCCCGCATGGCTGCAACGCTCATATTTTCTCCTGTGGAACAGCATCCTTCTTGATTTCAATGAAGAAGGTATCGAGCAGCTGGCGTTTGAGGCCGACCAGTTCCAGACGCTCATCTGGCCAGCCCATTGCCGCATCCTTGTTGATTTCTTCCTTTGTGCGGATGCCATCAGAAAGGCCATACTGGTGCAATTTTTCCAGCGTCATTTCCACTGTCACGCCGCGAAGCTGGGAGATGCGGGTGCTGACGCGGAAGCCGATAATGCCAAAGCCCATGTCAAGACTCTTCGCTTTTGCAAAAAGCTCCTGTCTGTTCAGCTTTGCATAAACCGCAAGGGCATCCGCCAGTTCCTTACGCCTTGCGAGAAGCGGATTTGCCTCCTGGCTTGCAACGGCCTTCGCATTGTCGATATTTTCCTGCATGGCCGTTTCAATTCCGGCCAGTTTCCTGTCCAGGGAAGCCATTTCAGCAAGAGCGCCTTCCGCCTGTGAGCGGTCTGCGACAACATAGGGGTTGGGTTTGATTCTGGCTGCCATTATGCCATCTCCCTTGGGTAAAGATTGTTTTCCATGTTCTTCGCATCATCCGCAGCCGCTTCCAGATTGCGGCGGCATATCCTCAAAACCAGAGCAGTATCGGGATCGACCTTGTTCAACAGCTCACCGAGTTTGATGTGGATGCTTTCCAGTTCGTCACTCAACATCGCAATTCTCCTCATTCTCATTTTTCATGCGGCTGTCCGCGTCATTTTTTTCAAATCTGGCAAGAAGAGTGTGGCAGGCTTCGCTAATCAGCCTCGCAGTCTTCGGTGAATAGGGATTGGCGCAAAGCATCAGTCTTGTTATGGAAGCTGCCGCCACCCGCTCCTTTGCGAATGAATCTGTTTCCCTGATTGCCGGATAGGGCGTTTCCGGCGATTGCCTGGCCTTGCTGGTATTGGCGTATGTGGTTGCGTTTTTGGAATTTCTTCCTACTTTCACCACATAGCCTTCCTCTTCCAGCCATGCGATGTAGCGGAGCGCGTGAGAATAGCTGATCCGCGTCATCAGGGAGCAATCCTCAATTGACCAATCAGGCTTTGCGGCCCTCACAAATCTCCAGATGGCGTCATATCCAGCAGATTTGCGAAAAGCCCTCTTGAAGTTGTATGTGAACGCGCCTCTCACTGTGCGAATTATCTCGCCATGCTTCACCATCGCGTTGACTCTAGCGCGGACGACATCCTTTTCAGCCTCATTCTCAAGACCCATGCATTCGTAAATCAGCTGATAGGTCACTTCCTTGCCGCCATCCGCAAGCGAGCGAATGACCTTGCGGAGTTCTTCAGTCTCAACTGTCTTTCTTTCGCTCATGGCCATTCCTACTTGCGCCGCCAGGGTCTTGCGGAAAAGACTGTTTCAAGCATGGCATCATCCACTTTGAAATTCTCTGCGGCCTTTGCCGCCTTTTCGAGCAGAAGCATCATGTTCCGGACTAGCCTGAAATCGCCCTCGGCCCTTTCGGCGATCTTCTGGCAAAGCTCCGGAGCGATATCCAGCGCGGCGGCCTTCATGGCGTAAAGCGCGACTTCCGCCGGACTGATGGGCCCGAACTCCACCTCGTAGGCGACGCGGCTCCAAACTCGCCGTCTTTCGGAAAGCAAGCCGAAGATTCCCTCTTCGCCAATGAGAATGATGGGCGCTCCGGTGGCCTCCAGAATGTCGCGCAAGTCTTCGATGCGTCCGATGGACAGTCTGTCGGCTTCATCGATGAAGACAGGCTTGCGGTCGCGCTCCAGAAGGTCTACTATGCGATGTTTGCAACGATCCGCGTTGAGTTTCGGCGGATCGCCGTTTTTGCCCTGAACCTCGAACAGGACGCGTTGCAGGAAAGCCGCCTGCCGCCAGCCTTCCCAGACGCGGATATAAGCTCCGCCCCTCTGGTAGTGATACTGGTCGGCGGCTACGGATTTGCCCCGGCCGGCCTGTCCGTGGGCGAGAATGAATCCGCTTGTTCCCCGGCCCGATTCAAGCACGGAGTCTACAGCTCCGTTGAAGCGGGTCGTCGCGTCTGTGGGGATAATCACGTCTCTCATCTCTTCTCCTTTACGCGCACTCGGCTTTCTGGCCGTTCCTGAACCGGATCAGCTCCAGCATCGAGTCATAGCGCGGCTTGTAGTTTCTTTGGAAAGAAGGCGTCGCCTCGAAATTTTCCATGAAGGCGACGTCTTCCGGCGCGAGTTCGACTCCCTTTTCGTATAAAGCCTTGAAAAGGTACTCGTATCTCGCGGGTTCGTCGGGAAATCTCATTGTCCGCGAAGGAACGTAATCCGGCTCCGGCTTCTCGTTTCGAGCCAGATCTTTCGCGGCCTCGATGGCCGCTTTTTCCGTGCTGGTGAGCTTTTTCGCGGGCTTTGCCGGAATCCGCTCCGCCTCGTAGGTTTTTTCATCGATAAGACGCGGCGCTTCAGGAATGACTACAGTGTCTATTATCTGCCGAATCCCGCCTTTTGCTGCTCGCGCCTGAGCCATCTTTGTGGCGACAGAATCGGATAAATCTTTTTTCTGGGTATCCGTTCCAAGGACGTTCGCGGCGGGATGGACGCCGGCGGCGATCTTGTAGTGTTGCCTGTCCCTTGCCTCGCAGATCAGTTTCCCGTCCATATCGTAAACAAGGACAGTGTAGGGAGACAGCTGGAGGTCGTATCTTACAAGCACCGGATGCCTGCGCTGGGATAACTCTTCGCTCCAATAAAGACGGCTAAACATCCGGATCCCGTCCTTGCCGATTGTCCGGATCTCTTTTTGGAGCATCATCAGCGTCAGCTTTTCAACGTCGACTCCTTCGCCGCGACCGGCTTCGAACACTTCCCATGGCGTATGACCATTCAGATGGGTTCGCGTTTGCGGACGATTGCCGTATTCCTCGAACCAGCCGGCGATCCACAAATGGGTTTCTTCCAGCGTGAGCGGACGGCGTCCGAGTTTCTCGTGAAGACGCTTATGAAGTTTCTCGTTCCTATGCATCCTCGCTGGCTTGTGGGCTATATCCCAGCCGGTGTAAGACGGCGCGAGTTCCTCCATCTCATGCATTGTGCCAAAGAACCGCTCGATGGGCTTGCTTTGGCCGTGATACGGCCACGCGTGGATAACCTTGCAACCCAGATCGCGATACAATCCCAGAAATCCGGCCTGCTCAAAGTCCGGACATCCTTTAAAGAACTTCGCCCTGAAAGCCTTTCCGTTGTCCAGATAGACGACTTTCGGAAATTTGCCGAGCGCGATGCAGGCCCGGCGAAACGCGCTGGAAATACACGCGACATTTTCGGTTGCCATCACTTCCCAGCCCAATGGGTAACGGCTTCTTCCGTCCAGGAAGAGCAGAAGCGTCATCCTGCACGGTTTGCCCGTTTCCGGATTGACGGTTTCAAAATTCAGGGTATGGCCGTCGGCGATAACGACGTCGCCGACCTCGACCAGAGTCCAGTCGCGCAAGATTGAAATCGCGCAGTTGTCGTTCCAAGCTTTTTCGCCTTTCCGGAAAAGCGTCCACTCGTTGAAGCTGGTCTGGGAATATTTCTTTACCCAGCGGCGGATGGTGTCTTCGGAGGGAACATCCAGATTTTCGGCTTGACATTTGGCCTGAATTTGGCGGACGCAGACGCTGATCGTCCGGTCGCCGTCCAGAATCTGGCCAAGAATGATCGATTGATGTCTTGAGGTGATGAGAGATTTGCCGCGATGGGCGATGCCGCGCGTGTCGGTCAGGACAAGGACGGCGCCGGCTTCCTTCTTTTCCAGCTTCCAGCGCTCGAGTGTCTTCCAGCTAACCGAAGGGCCAAGCTCTTTTAATAAGGATGCCCATTTTTCGGCCTTATAAGCCGCGACGAAGGCGTCTTTCTGGGCAACCGTAGCTCCGTATTTCTTTTGCCATCCTATATAAAGGTCGAGCAGATCGGCTTTTGCCAGAGCCTTGTAACGGCGCCTGTCTTCCAGACTGGCTTGCCGCGTTAGCGGCTTCATAATATCGAGGGCGCAAGCCGCGTCCGCGAGCCTGGCCAACGACTTTTCTTGCGCCGCCTCCTCTATGGCCTTGCGCTCTTCGGCTTTGCGAATGGCCGCCTGGGTTTCTTCGGGCATGGAAGCGACGAGCCATTCAAATCCGCCGCCGCGACCCTTGCGAGGTCGGGACTGCCATGATTCGCGAGCGTATTTCTTTTGGATCGCTTGAAATGTAATCCCAAATAAGGACGCTATCTCTTGAGTGGAATAGGATTCTCTCATCTGTGGGACTGTCTTAAATATTTTTTGTCTCAGAGCGAGGGTCGAAAAGATATTCTTCAGGCACACCGATTTTTTTTAAAGCGTCGAGGACTTGCGGGGAGTGTTTTTTCCCTAAAACGGTTGCCGACACAGATTCTGCGGATACACCGATACTGAAGGCAAATTGGCGCATATTTAGGCCATTTTTTAAAAGGAAGGCTCTAATCAGATATCTATTTTTGAAGCGATTATAACCGCATAAGGTATGTTTCATATATATCTCCTGGTCAGACCCTTTTCTGGCATTTAAAAATTTTGGATCTGTTGCTACGAGAGCGCGGAGTTTCCGATAGAACCATAGCTTCACCATTGATTAAAAAATTCGAAACGGATATTTTCGGTTATAAATGCTGAAAATTTCAACTCTATATGCCTCCAATTTGAAACTTTTATTCCAATTTGTCAACTAAAAGTTGAATTTTTTTGGTTGTAAGTATCTCGCCGATTTAAAAATCTAATATCGTGAAATTATTGAACTTTTACTAACCTTTGGTTGCAGGAACGGTTGTAGGTTGGAATGATGGAAGATACAACCAGTGCTATGGTATTAGATCGGATGCTAGAGGCGAGTGGGTTGCGAACTGACTCCGAACTCTCTCAATATCTCGGGATCACCTCCCAAGCAGTTTCTAAGGCACGGAAAAATAACAGAGTGCCAGTAGCTTGGGTTCCCAAGTTCGCAGCGCAATTTAATCTTTCTACCGATTGGCTCTTTTGGGGAAAGGTTACGGATTCTGGAAAAAAAGTTGATAGACTATCAACTTCTGGTGAAATACTCCTGCCGATCCCAATCGTTGAAGCTCGGTTATCAGCTGGACACGGAAGTTTACAAGTGGGCGGTAAGGTGGAACGCTATCACTCGTTCCCATCTTCATTTTTACATAGGCTGGGAAATCCGAAGAATATGGTACTTATGCAAGTAGATGGGGACAGTATGCAACCAGAAATTTTAGACGGCGATATTGTCTTGCTGGATCAGAGTAAGAAGGACATCAGGCTGGGAAGAATATATGCGGTGGGATTCGAAGAAGCTATATATTTAAAACGTATCGATATGCTTCCAGGAAAGGTAATTTTGCGGAGCGTCAATCCGGAGTATTCCCCCGTTGAAATCGACGTAAGAGGACAATTGTCAGATCAATTTCGAGTAATTGGCCAAGTTTTATGGGTTGGACGGGAATATCGCTAAATATTATTAGCTGTCATATTCTCATTTTCCTTGCGGATCTGGCCTAAAAATCGCCCTCCATTCTCATTCCTTTTTTTTCGCGGAAATATTTTTAACGTCGCCCGCAGACCAGCGTCAGTCAAAGAAAAGTCAAGCATCGGTCAAACTGAATCGGCCCCGGTGGCCATTCTCATTTATCGCGCGGCCCCATAAAGGCGTATAGCTCCTCTTGACTTTTGGGCAAGCCGTCGCTAGCTATGGCATACGACCAACTTTCAGTCTTTCTTGTTTCCCCGCCGGATTCGCCCCGTCGGGGTTTTCCATTTTCGAAGCCGCGTCGTCAATAGGACGCCCGCGCATATCCTCGCGCGTCCCATCCGGATAATAAATCTTTCCGATAACCTCGCGGGGTATGGTCTCGATATCGCGGGTGTCGTCAATAGGGTTTTCCAGTTTTTGAATTGCCATTTTGAATATCCTCCTTGTTTTGAGTGTTGCGGCGCTGCCGCGTCTTTGAGCCGCCTGTTTGCCACAGGGGAGAGGTTTACGCCGCGCGTTTAACGATGCCATCCCCGCGTTGCCTGCGACAAATGCGAAAAAGATGGACCGTGCATTTTCGATGATGACTTTCAAAAAGCGCGGGAGCATATTCTCCCAGCCGATCTAATCGTCTTTGTCACGCCCCTGTGCTGGTTCGGGATAGCAGGCCGGTTGAAAAATGTGATAGACATGTTCTATGCGCTTGATAAAAAACTCCATGCGCCCAAATTTGCTATTCTATTGTCGACGCGCCTGAACACTGCCGAAGAACCGAATATTCCACTGGCGATGACCTATCAGGCCATGCTCTATTACCTTGGCTGGTCAAACCGGGGCGTCATCCAGGCTGGCGGACTTGAAGATGCGGGAGCGATAATAAACACCGGATTTCCTGAACGCGCGCACGAGCTTGGCAAAAGCATTCGGGATTGACCAGTAAAACGCAAGTTCCCGCGCTTATGGAAGGGAGGATAAATCAATGAGAAAACCGCTGTTAATCGCATTATGCGTTGCGTCTTTATGTGTCGCTTACTCTTTTATTCAGGCGCGCGAGATTCCGTCCCGATCAATTCCGGCGCCCGCGGATGTAAGTCCGGAATTAAAGAAAGCTATTGAAGCGGATATTGTAATGCCCTGGGACAACAAACCAGTTACAAGCGATGAATGGAAACAGCTTGTAGGCAAATTCGCGGCCGCCAATGAGGATATAATATCAGGCCTGTTAAGAACTCTGGAAATAAAATGCGAGTCTTCCTCAATAGGAGGGGTCCCTGTTTTTATCTTGGAGCCGCCGGTCATTCCAGAAAATAATATGGATAAGGCGCTGATATATTTCCATGGCGGAGGCTATGTTTTCAACCATGGCAAAGCGGGTCTTGGCGAGGGGATTTATATGGCCGCAATCGGCAAGTTCAAGGTCATCGCTGTCGACTACCAAATGGCTCCTCCCTTTCCCCGCCGCGCTTGAGGACGCGGTGAAAGTCTATAAGGGAGTTCTGGAATCCTATCCAGCCAAAAATATCGGTGTATTTGGCTCATCTACCGGCGGCGCCATGACTCTCTCCTTGTGCCTGCTGGCAAAACAGGAAAATTTGCCAATGCCTGGCGCCATTGCTCCCGGAACACCATGGAGTGATCTATCCAAAACGGGAGATTCCTATTTCACCAATGATCATGTTGACAATATATTGGTAAGTTATGACGGTTCGCTTGACTCCATGGCTAGACTGTATGCCAATGGTCATGATCTCAAAGGCCCTTTCCTTTCTCCAGTTTATGGAGACATGAAAGGATTTCCGCCGGCAATTCTGGGCGCAGGCACACGCGACCTCTTTCTCAGCAATACTGTGCGAACACATCGCAAGCTGCGAAAAGTTGGGACGCCAGCCGATTTGCTGGTGATAGAGGGACTCTCCTGCTGGCAGTATACATTACTACCGCCTGACGCGCCTGAAACTCAATATTATTTTAAGGAAGTGGCAAAATTTTTTGAAACACATCCTGGAAATTGACTTTGGGCCATGTGGAAGTTTTTCCCTGTTCCTGCTTCAGAAATTCCTTTTTGGGTGATCCGCCACATAATTTTCTGACGCCTATTCTTTTTGTGCCAATAGAAAAGCACCTCCTTCGAGAGGCATATCGGAATGCTTCCTGTTATCATGGCGTTAATTCTCGTCCCCGGCGTCTCGCCGCGGTATCTCGCATCCGCCCTTATCCCGACAACGAGGATGTCTTTCGCCCAGGCGAAGCGCAGTTCCCATGCCGCGCCGTCATTAACCCGCGTCCCATCCAGCGATGCCACGACCAAATCGCGGACAAACAGCGCGTGCCGACAACCTGCCTTATCCTTCTGGAAGCGAAACCGCAATCGCGCTCGTCCTCGCTAAAACTATTTAACTTAACAATTCGCTGTCCGCGCGTTATATTTGTCAAGCAAGGAGCGCGATATGCTGGGAGCGATGGTCGGCGATATTTGCGGCAGCGTTTACGAAGGACGGAGATATGCCGGCGGCGATTGGGATATGCCGCTTTTCACGGATAGAAGCCGTTTTACGGACGACTCGGTCCTGACCGCGGCCTGTTTCGAAGCCCTGCGCGACATCCGCGCCGGTTCCGAAGCTCATGACGCGTTCCGGGATCGCTTCCAGGAATATGGGAAACGTTATCCGCGAGCGGGATACGGGCGCGCATTCCGCGAGTGGATAGGAAATCCCGTCCCCTACGGATCCTGGGGCAACGGCTCGGCCATGCGGGTTTCTCCGATAGCCTGGCTATGCGATAACCTTGAGAATACGCTTGAAATGGCCGAAAAAAGCGCCCGAGTGTCTCACGATCATCCCGAGGGCGTAAAAGGCGCCCGCGCTGTGGCCATGGCGATTTATCTGGCGCGAAATGGCGCGAGCAAGGATGAAATCAGGACGAAAATCGCCGGAACTTGCGGTTATGATCTACGCCGGACTCTTAAATCGATTCGCGAAAACGGTTATCGCTGGAGTTCCTCATGCCCAGGCTCCGTTCCGGAAGCCATAATCGCGTTCCTCGATAGCTCAGATTTTGAATCGGCTATAAGAGGCGCGATATGGCTTGGCGGCGACGCCGACACGCAGGCGGCGATCGCCGGATCCATAGCCGAAGCTTATTACGGAGAAGTTCCCGCCGCAATGCTGGAACAGGCCAGGAAATGTATGGACGGACATCTGAATTGGGTGGTCGAGGAATGGCTCGGACGCGAGCGATAACGGGCATCATGTAAAAAAATAAGACGAGGACGGCGCTCAATTTATATTCGCTAGCTACTATCCCGCGGAAAAGTTCCTTACTGGCCGCGTTGAAATCCGCGGCTGATATTTTTTAACTGGTCTTTCATATGCGCTATAAATCATGCCGTAAAATCCGGGAAGGATTTAATTTTTACCGAAGCGGCGTCGTTTCGGCTTGTTGTTACGCTATAAGCCAGGAATTGAATCTCGCGCGAATTGACGACGCGAATCTACCCGAAAAAATTTTGCTAGGTCAGACCCGTCTCATCGCGCGTCATAAGCATGACGACGCGCCGGCCGTATGTCGCCGTTGCGAATCTTTTATCGAGGACGAATGGCGAGACGCGCCCGCGCTTCCTTTTTCAAGGATCACACTTAATCATTACAAAAAATGCAATCTTAAATGCGTCCACTGCGGTTACAGACAGGGCGACGATTCGGAGCATGACACAGATCACGGCGCCGTTCTGGCCGCGATTCAGGCTTGCATGGACGCCAAAATCTGTTCGTCTTCGCCTTATCTCGAAGTAGGCGGCGGCGAGCCTAGTCTCGCGAGAGGTCTCGAAGATATTTTTAAACGCGCGCTCGCCGACAACTGGAAAGTTTTGATTAATTCAAACGGCGCGAAATTCTCGCCTCTCTTCGCCGAGGGCGTAAACGCGGGGCTTTTCACTCTCCTGCTTACGCCGGACGCCGGTACGGCGAAAGTTTACGAAAAAATAAAAGGGGTCGATTATTTTGACATAACCTGGCGCAATATTGGCCGCTATATGGCCGCGACTTCCGCCAAAGCGCTGGTAAAATTCATCCTTGAAGAAGGGAACAAGGATGATATTCCCGCGATGATCGAAACCTCCCTCAAATATGGCGTCAAAAATCTCGTTCTCTCCATGGATATGAATCTGTCTCCCGAGAGACGCCGCCAGTTCATACCAATGATTAGGGATTTCTGCGTCCGCGCGGCGAAACGCGGCCTCTCCGTAACGCCCGGCGCCTTTTTGCCGGCGATATGAAATAAAGATTAGCTTTTATTATTCCAGTTTGTCTCTTCAATAATCCATTAGACATTCTATCGCGTCCACGTCAAACACACGCGCGCCGATCTTTTCGGCTACTACCTTCCTGTCATGAAACATATTGTCTATATATATGGCATTTCCGCTTATATAGGGAAGCTTATCCGCGTCCGGCGCGAGATGGATTATCCTGGCAAACAAACCCGCGCAAATTTTTCTTCTTTCCAGTTCCTGATAAATATCGCCTTCATGCCTGGTCAGAAGGATTAATTCCTTCCCCCGATCGGCGGCTTGATAAAGAAATTTAATTAAATTCGCGTTTACTCGATCATGGACGGTCAGTGTATCGTCGTAATCGACATATAGAGTTTTATATTCCAGATCCGTTCTGTAACGACGTTCGAGAAATGTCTCCAGCTCAATGGGAAACGCTTGTTTGATAACTGAGATATCCATATCGAGAGCGTCGTAAGCCGTCATTAATGGTAAGTTGACGCCCCTTTGCCGGCACAGCCCCATAGTGGTGGCGACGCGACTGGATATTTCCAGCAATTTAGGGTTTCCCTCGTTATCCTCCTTGACCTGAAAAAACCATAATCCTCTAAAACCAAGCCTCTCGTTTAAAATTTCGCCGATCCTCTCAATTTTCGCCGAATGATGAGGTCGAGAGCGAAAAGTTATGCCCATTTTTATAATGTCGCGGGTTCGCCCCCCGCAAAAGGCGAGCTTCCCTTTGCGATCCGTGAAACAATCGATTGTATACTCCGGGCCGGACAGAAACTGGCTAATCATGGTTCCCGCTCGGACAGATATTGTCTCACCGGCTTCCACCCGCTCGCATCCCACCGCCCCCTGGCCATCGATTGGCTTTACAATCCGTGTTTCATCGCGCATTTTTTCAGGGTCTTGCGTCCAGCGCGGAATAAAATCCTCTCCTTCGAAAAATTTATACAATTTATCCTTATACCGACACAACTCGGCGGTGAACAAATCGCATCCTAGCGCTAGAGCGCGGATATCGCCTCTGCGTTTAACCAGCTCAAGCAAAACGCTATCGTGCGTTGAAAAAATCATCTCTATTTCATTTTCGGCGGCGACTTTATTTATAGCGGCGACAAAATCGTCTTCATATATGTAGGGG